>NZ_JBDNJQ010000001.1:0-159267 GCF_051172895.1 Nostoc sp. CALU 1950
AGCGACTTGAGTCTCTGGGTAAAACTGCAGTGATTCCCCCCAAACGCAACCGTACTAGACCTCGTGACTATGACCGAGATTTATACAAAGCCCGTCATCTTATTGAAAACTTTTTTGCCAAACTCAAGCAGTACCGAGCGATCGCAACACGCTACGACAAACGTGCTACAAACTTTCTAGGTGCAATTTATCTGGCTGCTTCTGTCATTTGGCTCAATTGATGACACGCCCTAAAGTCCTTACTACAAACTTTTCATTACTAGCTTGATAAAGTGCCAGTAAACTGTAGGGCAAAAAATATCAAAATTTTTGATAAGAATATGCTAACTAAATACACAGAATATCTTATACATCAACAATGGATGAGTTATGCCCTAGAATTAGCAAAAACAGCAGGTGATGCAGGTGAAGTCCCTGTAGGTGCTGTTATCATTGATCCAACAGGCAAATTGCTGGCACAAGGAGAAAACAGAAAAGAACGCGACAAAGACCCCACCGCTCATGCGGAAATTCTCGCCCTCAAGACAGCTGCAACAACTTTAGAAAATTGGCATCTGAATGAATGCACCCTCTACGTAACTCTTGAACCTTGCCCGATGTGTGCAGGTGCGATCATTCAAGCGCGTCTAGGATTAGTTGTATATGGAGTAGACGATACAAAAACTGGCGCAATTCGTACAGTTATTAACATACCCGATAGTGCTGCTTCTAATCACCGTCTCCAAGTAATCGGAGGCATTCTAGAGTCAGCTTGTCGTCAGCAATTACAGACTTGGTTTGCCACTAAGCGGCGTAGGGTAAACTAACGGACAGAGGTAAAACTGTCCATCTAGTACGACACAAGTCACGCAAGAGAATCTACGGTGTAACTAATCAGGCTTTTCGTTAAATTTTTACCCGTCAATCAGCTGCATCCGTCATGATGGAATTTTACTCTTCATCCGATACCTGCCAGCACCCACCAGCAGATCCTCAAGTAGCTCGTACTACTTCAAGGGTTTCTCCTTGGTTAAGTCCCCTGGCATATTTATTAGGGCGTCACTGCCTATTACCATTATTCTTTGGACAAATTAGAATAACCGGACAAAAAAATATCCCCACAACTGGGCCTGTGATCCTTGCGCCTACCCATCGGGCGCGTTGGGATGCGTTGCTTGTACCCTACGCTACTGCTTGTCTGAGAAAGCAAGACTTGCGGTTTATGGTGACTATTGACGAATGCCAAGGTTTGCAAGGCTGGTTTGTTCAACGTTTAGGGGGGTTTCCTGTAAATTCTAAGCATCCGTCAATCCGCACGCTGCGACATGGAGTCGAGCTACTTCAGCAGCACAAAACCCTGGTAATCTTTCCAGAAGGTAATATTTTTCGCGATGGCCAAGTTCACCAGTTAAAGCCGGGAATTGCTCGTCTTGCTTTGAGTGCTGAATCTAGTTATTCCGGGCTGGGAGTGAAAATTATACCCATAGGCATTAATTACAGCCAACCCTATCCAAATTGGGGTACAGATGTAAGTATTGACATTGGCTCCCCAATCAGAGTGACGGATTACATGAGTGGCTGTATAAAACAAGATGCCAAAAGCATCACATCTGATTTAGCAAAGGCACTGCAACAATTAAGCCATCAAGAAACAAAAGTTACTAATCACGCATTTGCAGAAATTACTAATTCTTGATCTAGTTAAACATCAAGAGTTCCAAGACTGGTTCTTAAGCATTGACCATTAACCGTGCATGATTAAGAAACTGCACGTTTTCAAGGTTTGACACTAATTGCTAACTGCTATATCCATCCTGAATAAGTCACAAAAGATTAGTGATATTTTGTAACCTTTGAGGATGTATACATATATAGATTACTCTCTATCTACGCGATATTCAGCCAAATTGGCATTTTTTTGAGCAAATAGCTAAGAGTTATCTGCAAACTATTGAATTGATTGATAATCTATAGAGAAATTAACGCGTTAACTCAGTCTACTGTGGGTATCGCTGATCACAACTATTTAAGTTAGTTACTATACAGGGGTAATGGGAACTCTATTAAACCGATTTTCAGTCCTAAATCAGAGATACTTAGGATGTAACTTTGCTTTGTCCAAGACCAAAACAGAGTTAAGATACCCGAAGTTTCCATAACTTGTTTATATAGTTGTCGCACTAATTGATCCCATGAACACTGCTGCCGCTGTTACCTTGATGCACCGTACTGTTTTATCAGTCATAGCAGTCCTTAGTCTGCTATCACCTGTGAATGCTCAGGTATCACAGTCACCAGGCACTACCAGCCAACCACAACCCATTGACCCCAACGATCCCAATAACCTCCGCCCCATAACCCAAAGTAACAGCCTTTTGAGCATTGAAGGTGGCGATCGCTTAGTAAAAGATGCAGAACAAGCCGTTTCTGCTCAAAACTACCCCTTAGCTGCTAAGAAACTGCAAGAAGCACGCCAAGTTTATAATCAGCTATCTAATTTTTATCAAGAGTTAAATTCTAGCTTTTCGGGAATTGACAATAGAGTTTCTGATTCTCAACGTCAAAAAGCTCTATTAACAGCCCAAAAGCGAGATGAAGCTACCTTTCAGCTAGCATTAGTACATCGCGCCCAAAATCAGCCAGAATTAGCTGTACCGTTGTTAGTTCAAATAATTAAGAGTCAAAATCCGACGCGGGATTTAGGCAAGAAAGCCTATAAACAGTTGTTTGAATTGGGTTTTGTTGATTCTCCCTATCCCAGAGAAGGCGGTACTTCATCTTCTTCATCGCCAAAAAAATAAATTAAATTTTTGTTGCCTCTTTTTCCCTATCTCCCCAACCAGTCGCCTGGGAATGCCCCAGTGCTAGGATAGAGCTATCTACCATAGCCAAAACCTGAGCGTTCTCAAAAATACACCTCAGAGGCGCGTTTATCTACAGCCTTGCCAAAAACTGAAGTTGGCACAGGCATTTGCTCCATATCTGTTAATAATAGAAAAGTAAGTTTTTTCAGGAATTGCGATGATTAGTCCGCAGCAGGTTGAGGCAATGATCAAGGCGGAACTGCCAGACGCCCAGGTTCAGGTGCAAGACTTGACTGGTGGCGGTGACCACTATCAGGTGACAGTAGTTTCATCGCACTTTGCAGGTAAGGGACTAGTGCAACAGCACCAGTTAGTTTATGGTGCGTTGGGTCAAGCTATGTCAACTGAAGCAATTCATGCCTTGGCGGTAAAAACATACACTCCCGAAGCTTGGCAAGCAACAGCAAGTTCCTAAAGTTATGAGTTAGGAGTTAGGAGTTATGAATTACGAATTTTTAACTCCTCACTCTTCACTCCTCGCTCTATTAATGCAACATAGGAAACATAAATACCATGACACCAGAACTCAAAGACAAAATTGATAGCTTGCTACAAGAGAACAAGATTTTAGTTTTCATGAAGGGAAACAAGTTAATGCCCCAATGTGGTTTCTCCAACAACGTTGTGCAGATTCTCAATACCTTGGGAGTTCCCTTTGAGACGATTGACGTTCTATCAGACCCTGAAATACGTCAAGGTATTAAAGAATACTCTAGCTGGCCGACAATTCCCCAAGTGTATATCAATGGTGAATTCCTTGGCGGTTCTGACATCTTGATTGAACTTTACCAGAAAGGTGAATTGCAGCAAAAGGTAGAAGTAGCACTAGCCTCGTAATCTCCGGTTTATAAAAAACCAGAGGCTATGTTGATTGAATCTGTGCTTTGCAATCAAGGCAGTGTAAGGTTTTTAATGTCCTTGAAAGGGGAAATATATCTCCCCTTTCAAGGTTTTTTAATAGGTTTCTGATAAAAATACTTGACCGAAAAAGAAAAGTATACAAGCCCCTAAATTTAACCTGAAAGCCCGTTTAGAACAAGATTTTAGAGATTATCTTGTTCCCAGTCTCTGACTGAGAATACCTAATGAGGCTACAGCCTCAAGACTTGCGGCAGAGCCGCAATTAATAGCATTTCTAGCTTCTAGCTGGAAACGAGGTTTTCAAGGGGTTTCGGCTTAAGTTGACATCAATGACGAGATGCCCACCTCACAATAAATAATTGGATATTTTTTTATTTGGAAGTCCCTTAAATTTATTTATAGGGATTGTAATTTTTAATTCGTCGAACGCTAAAGCATTTCGTAGAGAAGAGGCTAACCTGTCTTTGAATTAATTTCAGGTTAGGTCAACAATCCCCTCAGTTGCATTGGCAAGACCAATATAAAGCTGAGGGGATGCGTTTTATCAATACAATAATTTCTCCAAATTTCACACCACGGCAACCCGTTGACCAATACAGATAATATGCTATAATCATCTGCGGTAATTAACGGTTACTATCAATGACCAGATAAATGGTACTTAGTAGTAATCGGGTTGTGGCTGTGGTTGCGGCACTGCAAAATTTGACCCATCGTACAAGTAGCGGCTGGCTTCCTCTTCTAGGCGATGAATCAGATAGGGTTCAATGACGTTGCTATGTCGCAATGCGGCTAGATATCCATCCAAATACATCCGCATATCATCCGTGCGATAACCGCGATTCCATAACTCGGCGAAGGCGTCGGTGAGTCTTTGGTAATAGCGGATGGTTTGTGTGTCTTGGAGCATAACTGCTGTATTAATCTCTTTGGAATGAGAATTGTAAATGATTCACGCTCAAATGTGAAGTGTAATTTCACTTTGGCATCAACTCAAAGTCAATACATCTACTTTGGGCAGTACCCTCCTAGCAGCTACAAGCTACTTTAATCCTATTCCAGAAAACATCGATTCTAGTGACCAGCTAAGTTATTTTTATGATTTTCATGGTCAACAACCCAATTGTATTGGTGTTATATTCCTGGATAGGGGGCGCTAGATTTTTGTGGAAAAAATCTACTTTCATCATCAGGTTAAAAAGCTGTTGTACTAATGGTTAGCTGGTTGGGTTATAAATATTTTCCACATTACACCCATCTAAAAACAGAATATTAAGCTAAAAGAACTTTTGATAAGTCTAACAAAACTTTCGATAAATTTAATAAAAATTTAACAATATTTCTAATCGCCTTTTAGCAAGGCATAAATTAAAGATATTGCCACTCTTTTTATGAGGAAATGTAAAGCTAATAGTAATTGAAGTAACAAAGGCTACAAAACCTTAGAGATGGGCTTGTTACTTTGAAAGTCATCAGACGCTAAGGGGTCTTGCCGCCGTGGGTTCGGTTTGTATAGAAATCATTGAGGGGAATCCCCATCTGAGGTCGTTGTTGGGTTGGCACTTGCAACAACTGGAATACCGTGTGCATCAAGCTGCCAGCATTTATCAAGCAAGGGAAGTATTTTTAAGCCATCAACCAACACTGGTAGTCTTAGATGCAGACCTGCCTGATGGTGATGGCATTGAGTTTTGTCGTTGGTTGCATCGTCAGCAGCAGCCTCTAATCTTAATGCTATCTGCCCGTAATAGTGAAGCTGATATCGTTGCAGGTTTAAAGGCGGGTGCAGATGATTACTTGAGCAAACCTTTTGGGATGCAAGAGTTTTTGGCACGGGTAGAGGCACTGATTCGCCGAAAGCGCACACCTACTGCACCAGCTTACTTGGATTATGGCACTTTGCAAATCGATTTAGTTCAGCGCCGTGTCCGGTTTCAAGGGGAGTTCATTGACTTAACGCCCCAGGAATTCAGTTTGCTGTACGTTTTGGCACAAGCTGGTGGAGTACCTCTAAGTAGGTCGGAATTGCTGCGTCGTGCTTGGCCTGATGCTATCGATAACCCTCGTACCATTGATACTCACGTTTTGTCGCTGCGGAAAAAGGTTGAACTTGATCCTCGGCAACCCAATTTGATTCAAACTATCCGCAATGTTGGATATCGTTTTAACATGGAAATTTTGAATACTAATATTTCACAGTCACAAACAACAAAGTTAGCTAGAGAGAGATTTAGTAATCAACGTTCAACACTTAGTAGTAGTCAAGTGTGATGGAAATGGGGAGTGGGATATGAGGGAGATGAGGAAAATAACTCATGCCCAATGCCCCATGTCCAATGACAATTGACTCATCCAAAATTTAAAATCCAAAATCGTCTTGAGCCTCTGCTTGAATCAAGCTTTTTCGTAATTCAACCCAGTCTATCTCTGAGACTCTTTGATTTGCGAATAAATGACCTTGTTGCAGGTGTAATAACCGAGTGCAAAACATCTGGGCTAGTTCCAGTTGGTGATTTACCATCAGAATTGTAGTTTGATGAGTTTGACTCAACTGGGTTAAGATTTGCATTAGATGAGTAGCCGTACCAGCATCTAGAGAAGAGGTTGGCTCGTCTAATAATAATATTTTAGGCTGGATGACTAAAGCACGAGCGATCGCTACTAGTTGTCGTTGTCCCGCAGAAAGTTGCACCTCTGTTCGCCCTAACCATTCATTGGGAATGTGCAGTTGGTCTGTCCAATGATTAACTCGTTGCTGAATTGTCTGTTTGGGCAAACCACGCAAAACTAAAGGATAAGCCAAGGCTTGCCCAACTGTCATCCCCAACAGCTTTGATTCTTGCAATACAAGTACAAGCATTTGCCGTAGCTGGATGACAGGAATTTGGCGATATTCTTGATTTTCTAGATAGAGCTTACCACTCGTGGGTTCAATTAGGCGGTTGATGAGGCGTAATAACGAAGTTTTCCCAGCGCCTAGTGAGCCTACAATGGCAATGCGATCGCCTTGAGATGCCTCAAAGGAAATATCTTGCAATATGGGGTATCCCTGCTGATTGCCGGGAAGTTGGGTTTTCAGCTTCGTAAACAGATTAACTTGCTCTAGCCGGAGTATGGCTTTTGCTGTATTCAACGGGACTGAGGATTGCAGAGAAATAACCTAAGTTAATTGTGTACTAGTTAAGGCTGTAGCGATCGCCCAGCTATCGACTAATAGTAGCAGCAGTGTGCATCCCAGTAAAATCAGGTACATCCAGGGCTGCGCTAAAGGACGAACATCTGTGGTGTCAATGCTCGTCTTTGCTTGGACAATTTGCACCAAACGGGTAAATCCAGCTACACGCATTGGTAGTAAATAAGCTTTCCCATCCTGGCTGAGGAAGTAATAAACTAGCCCTCCTTGCCCAGTGCTGCGGGGTTTTAACTCTTTCACCTCTGACCAAGGTAAAGACCAGCCTTTACGAAAAAAGCGAGGCACCCAGGCGGGGTAAGTAACCTGAATTCCCTCGTCATCTACTATTACTTGTTCGGTTAATACCGCATACAAGGCAACAAAACCGATGCCAATCCCTATCCACAATAATTCTGGAGGTACGGGTGCAGCTGTTACCTGCGATAAAAAAGGTAATGGGACTGTGAGTGCTATGTATAGACTCAGCAACGTTATCCGAATCAAAGGAGACAGACGAAAAATAGAAGCTGAGATATTGGCTGAGTTTGCTGTCACGGCTCAATTACAATGCTTTTCTTCATTGTAAGGCAGGTCTATGTCCCTGGTAGTTGATGTATGGCAGTTCACGGTAAATACTTCTGCACTACAATCCAACCAGTAAGGGATACCCAGGCAAATCCTATAAATAGAATAATATTTACGCCGATGTGTAAGGGTCTAGCCCAAGGTCGTCTGGCACTAATTTGTGTAGCACTGAAAGCAGATAGTAAAACTAGTGCTACCACTATCAATCCAGCGATTAAGTGCGATGAGTGACCTAAAGAACCAAAGTGCCCTAAAGTGCCAACAATACCGATCGCTAGCAACAGTAGCACTAAACTTACCATGCTGATGCCCATTGTATAGTGGAGCGATCGCACCCCTTTATTACCGCCCATAAATGGCGTAATAAAAGGAAATTGTTGCGAAGTTCTCGCCCTAAACATCCAAACGCCGGTGATTGCTAACATTAGATATGCCAGCAGGGACAATCCCATTGACCAGGCGGCTATTTTCCACAACCAAAGAAATGAAGGCAGATTCATAAGAATGATTGTAAATGAGATGAAAACGACAAGAGAGACAAGGAGAATAACCAATGCCCCATGCCCAATAAATAATAAACAAAAAGGGCTGCTGAATTAGCAACCCTTAAATTTAGATAAAATTGTTTTTTTTAATCAACCGATGCTAAACCAAGAATTTGCAAGGGTTTTGTAGTATCTCCGATTTTTGTATTAATTTGCTGCACCATTAGTTTGGTATTAAAAGGGTCTTTTTCAGCTGATGAGTCTGTATCAAACTCATTAGTACTGGGTTCTTCGAGCATCAGGCGATCGCACGGAATCTTATCGGATAAAATTGCACTAGCCATCATCCCTGTATGAATCTCCACTTGACCTTTTCGCGGAGCTTCAAAAACTAAACGTTGTCCAGGGAAAACAACCCTTTCAAAATACCAATTGGGAATGTTGGAGATGCGAGCTACCTGTATTTTGCTCGTGGCATTAATGTAGCAGCAGAGAATTTTTCCCGATTGCTCAGGTGGTAGAGGATCTAATATTTGAGCCATAACTGCTGAGGAGCTTTACGCCACAATTTTACATTACACTAGCCAAGCCTAGCATCCACTGATCCCCAGTTGTTGTAACTGCGAATACCAACTGAGTATTTGTAGATTATTTCTGTCTAAAGATATATTTTCAGTTATGAAAATTTTGTAACTATTCACACCTTTTTCGGAATTATACACTATGAATAAAAGTTTTTGATATTTTTTCCTGGTATAAAAGCTTCAATTCTCTTAAAGCAGATTGTTAAGGAATTGACATAACAACGATCCCCTTACTTTTGGCATAGCGAGGAAGTGAGTTTTGCTGTTTCATCTATCCCAGAATTAATCGCCTGGGATCATCACTTAATGAATAAACTCGATGTTATGGTAAAGCTATATGAAAAATGTCTTCATAAACCTCTCTATAGATTCTATGTATGTTTTATGCACAGCAATTTTAGCGTTTTCTGCGGTTGCTAGCAGCAGGTTTTTAGTACCAATAATCGGCTGAAATGTCAAGCATAATTGTGATAAATAAAACCAAATAAAACAAGCACACACTGGTAAGACTAGATGTTTCTCTCGCTTTCTGCACAGATTGGCAAGATGGAAGTTAAAACACAGATGATGGAAAATCGAATTCTTTACGTTCGCCTTCCTTGTAACCCCATCTTTCCTATTGGGGTTGTCTACCTGAGCGATCATGTCCACAAGCAGTTTCCTAATATTGAACAGCGCATCTTTGATTTGGGAACAGTACCACCTTTAGATTACAGTTCAGCTCTGGATCGCTGTATTGATGAATTTAAACCGACACTACTAGTATTTTCTTGGCGGGATATTCAAATTTATGCCCCAGTTGGCGGACGTGGTGGCAACCCGCTGCAAAACGCTTTTGAATTTTACTACGCCAAGAATCCTCTACTGAAACTACGCGGCGGATTGGGCGGTTTGCGAATCTTCATCGCTTACTATGTAGAACTATGGCAAAACCAGGGTTTAATCAAACGTGGTTTAAAACGTGCCCAAAAATATAATTATGAAGCTCGTGTAGTTGTCGGTGGTGGAGCAGTCAGTGTCTTTTACGAACAATTGGGTAAAAGCTTACCTCAAGGGACAATTATTTCTGTAGGTGAAGGCGAAACCCTGCTGGAAAAACTTTTAAGTGGCAGAGATTTTCGAGATGAACGCTGTTACGTTGCCGGAGAAACTCAACCACGAAAACGGCTAATTCACGAACAACCCACCCCAATAGAAAAAACAGCTTGTAACTACGACTATATCGAAAGCATCTGGCCGGAATTTAACTATTACCTGCAAGAGCAAGACTTTTATATAGGTGTACAAACTAAGCGTGGTTGTCCTCACAACTGTTGTTATTGCGTCTACACCGTCGTCGAAGGCAAACAAGTACGCATTAACCCAGCAGATGAAGTAGTTGCTGAGATGCGCCAATTATACGATCGCGGCATTCGCAACTTCTGGTTTACCGATGCCCAATTCATCCCCGCGAAAAAATTTATCGCCGATGCTGTAGAGCTATTGCAAAAAATCGTCGATTCTGGTATGACAGATATCCACTGGGCAGCATATATCAGAGCCGACAATTTGACACCCGAATTGTGTGAGTTGATGGCGAAAACCGGGATGAACTACTTTGAAATCGGCATTACCAGTGGTTCTCAAGAACTTGTGCGGAAAATGCGGATGGGGTATAACTTGCGAACCGTCTTGCAAAACTGCCGTGACTTAAAAGCCGCTGGTTTCAACGACTTAGTTTCCGTCAACTACTCCTTTAACGTGATTGACGAACGTCCTGAAACTATCCGTCAAACCATCGCTTACCACCGCGAACTAGAACGGATTTTTGGTGCAGATAAAGTCGAACCTGCTATCTTCTTTATTGGACTACAACCCCATACCCATTTAGAAGAATACGCTTTCAAAGAAGGCATCCTCAAACCAGGATACGATCCAATGAGCTTGATGCCGTGGACAGCCAAAAAACTTCTCTGGAATCCTGAACCCCTTGGTTCATTCTTCGGCGAAGTCTGCTTGCAAGCTTGGCAACAAAACCCCAACGACTTCGGGCGCGAAGTCATGAAAATCTTAGAAGAAAAGCTGGGTTGTGCTGACTTAGAAGCAGCACTGACAGCACCATTAGAGACGAAAGAAAAACAGTTAGCAGGTGTATCCTAGAAAACACTAAAATGTGAAGAAATTCAGAATTCTGAATTTCTCCTTTTATCTTCCTCAGTGCCTCTGCGGTTATTTTTACCAAATCCCATGTTAGAAGGTTCAATCCTACAACAGCTGGAAGCAGCTCATCGCCACACCACCAGGCCAATTCGATTCGGTGTTTACTACAAAAATACCTTAGTTGCCCTGTGCCACGCTTTAGAAGACCATATCTTAACCGATGACGGTACACCCTTAGTCATCGCAGCCTTCCAACAAGGTAAATGGTATCTACAAGAAGCTCAACGATATGCAGACATCGCCCAGTGCAGCCGCCAAATTGCCATCATGGCTGCCGCTGAATCCGGCTTTGCTGAACATCCTACCAGCCAGCTACCCAATGTAGACTTAGTAGGATTAGATGCAGGCGATCCAGTCGCACAGGAGTGGCACTTAATTATTTTATCGTCTAAATACACAGCAATGGTAATTTGTCAAGAATTATCAGAGGCTGATTATGGCAGCGCTGGAGTACCGACATCAGATTTAGAGCGCAAATTCTATGGCTTGTGGACATTTGAGCCAGAGTTAGTGCAAGAGACAGCAGAAATAGCGATCGCTCACATTAAAAAATACAACCCAGAATTGGCGAATAAACTCACAGGCGATAAACAGCAAATTGTACCGTCAATGGACAGATCCCAAAATTTAGGTGCAGTTGTCTCGCGTGTAGTAGATTATCTCCAGACTGGGCAAGATAATTTATCCATCCCTACAGCCCTTCAGAAACAAACCCTAGATCGCAACTTGGTTTCTAACGAAATCCAAGCCTTTTTGCGAATGGCGCAACTGATGGATATGGCAGATGTCAACAATCCAATGGCAGCTGCGGAAATAGTAGTTCTTGCTGAAGCGATCGCCCAGCTTTTGGATCTTCCCGCATGGCAGATTAAAAGATTGCGGCTAGCGGCTTTGTTACATCGCATAGATCCGTTACAGAAAGCAGAAAGCGTTCTCACAGGCGGTATATCCACACGCTACCAAGAAGATGCTCCCAGTTGTCCCTTAACTTGTCCCTTAGTACCAGGGGCGCAAGTATTGCGAACTATGCCACGGCTGCGAGCAGTTGCCCAAATTATTACTCACCAAAGTGAGTGGTGGAATGGCACAGGGGAACCAGCAGGTTTAGCTGGAGATGAAATTCCCCTAGAGTCGAGGATTTTGGCATTATTGGCAGACTTTCAGTGGCGACTCAATCAGCGAAAATCGTCAAATGAAAGCCGGGAACAGATATTTACTCAAGCTCTAGATGAGTGCAGACAGCAACAATCTACCCGCTTTGACCCTAAACTTGTAGATACCCTAGCTTTATTAGTTATGGGTTTACAACAGGGACTCGACTTACCCATGATGACACCAAAATTCAGCGCTGGCATCTGGATACTTGATTCCCAATGGGATAGCCACAGCAAGATCAGTGAAGAGATTGGTAGTTACTTTACATGAATATTGAAGCCATTAGATTAGGAAAACTCAAACAACTTCCAGGGGCAAATTTAGAAGACGAGGAACTCTCCCGACTGGATTTAAGCCGGATTAATCTTGCTGGCGCTACCCTTGTCGGCACTAATTTTGCTGGTTCTAAACTCGAAGGTGGACATTTGGAGGGGGCAAATTTGATGGGAGCCAACCTCCAAGAAACTGACTTGCGGGCGAATTTGATGGGAGCCAACCTGATGCAAGCAGACTTAACGGGCGCTGACTTACGGGGTAGTAATTTGCGCGGCGCTAACTTAATGGGAGCCAGGCTCAGTGATGTGTCATTGGTGGGTGCTTTCTTGAGTGGTGCCAATTTGATGAATGTGAATTTGCAAGGCGTTGATTTGCGCGGTGCTGACTTGCGCGGTGCAAACCTGACTGGAGCAAATCTCAAAGGTGCAGATTTGAGTCGCGCCGATTTGCAAGGGGCTTTATTGAGTGAAGCAAACTTGGAAGAATCTGACTTGCGGGGGGCGAATTTGGCGGGGGCAAATTTGACGGGAGCGAATTTACTCTGTGCAGAGTTAGAAGGTACAAATTTGAGCGGCGTTAATTTGAATAAAGCGTGTTTGGTGGGGACAGTGGTTGAGACGAGTTTATGAGGATCGCGCAAAGGTGTAGTTTTTTCTCCTTCATGGAACAAAGTTGCAAAGAAATTGTAGGTTGGGTGGAGGCTTTGCGTAACCCAACATCCTGATATCTGCCCAAAATACTATAGCCCAAATAGCATCTTCTGGATATCAAGTTGTTTGCTCCTCATAAGTCCAATCTGATATGGCAAAACCACAAAATAGTAGAGTCATATTAAACAAAGACGAAGAGTCTTTGGAAATCATATTTCCCTCGCCAGGATTTAGCAAAGCTTATGTGGCTCTAATTACCTTCGGGGTAATGTTTCTTATTCCTAGTATAGTCTTGGTTGCAATTCTCTTTGGTATTTATTGGGCTGATTTGTCCTCTAAAATTGTCTTAGTTTTATTCTCTATTCCTTGGGGGATTTTTGCCATAGCAATGTTCTTTATATTTGCTAATTATATTGGCAAGATTTTGGCAAATACACGGCTAGAGATTAATCAGAAAAAAATTTCTTTAAGTCAGGAAATATTGGGAGTGAGGATATATGAAGAAAACTCCAATCCCCGGCAAGATATTAACAAGTTAGAACGTATTAAACGCCATATAAAACTTAGTTCTTTACCTGACTATGCACCTGACTACTTAGGTAGCATATATGAATCTGAAATTATTATTTGGGCGGGAGAATCTAAATACAGGATTTCTATATCTTTAGTGTCTGAAGATGAACTTGATTGGTTAGTTACTGAACTAAATGACTGGTTGGGATTACCCATTGTCAAGCCTGATTAAATTAAGTTTGTATGTAAAAAAGAACGTGCAAGGTGAATTATGGCGATCGTTTTTATTCCCATCCGAATTTTATGGAGAATTAACAGTAGAGTATTAACTTAATAAACTGCATAATCGAAAAGTATTGATAAATACATCATTCGAGCCAGTCGGGGCCTTTGAAGAATTCACCGTCTGCCCAAAAGGTTTTACAAATCAAAGAACCTTGTCCGGGACTGCTAAAATTTTGGGCTGCTCTAAAGTCGGTTGCAATCAAAATAGCATCATCCATTTCTACCGCATACAAGTCAGCCCCAGTGAAATCAGTACCACTTAAAATAGCTTCGCTCAGGTCTGCATTTCTGAAGTTAGTTCCTATGCAATCTGCACCACTCAAGTCAGCCCCACGCAAATTAGCACCTTCGAGATTAGCAGCATACAAATTTACACACAGCAATCTGGCTCCACTCAAGTTGGCATGACTCAAGTTGCTACCACTTAAATCAACCCTGATCAAATCAGCTTCACTCAAGTCAATTTCGCGCAGATCGACTCCATCCAATGCTGACGAACTGAAGCGAATTCCAGCAAAATCTCTTTCTCCTGCCCCATATCTTTTGAGTAACTTTCGACTGTTGATATTTTCTCTTCTATCTTCCATAAGCTAATTAAATCATTTTTAAATTTACAATCCTATCTTTACTACTCTATTGCCACAGCAATTAAGCATTAATATTAGGACTTACTTACGCACTGTACAATTTAATCATGGGATGCATAATAGCAAAATCAATTAATTTGGTGTGAATACTATTTCCTGTAAATATGTATCAAGATAATTTTAAGAAGATACTAACTGACTCTTTTGCTGCCGTAAAAAACTAACGCTTATCTTATCAGACAAGCGATCGCTCAGTTCGCTCTCGTATCCACAAAGCTAGTACACTCATTAATAACACCCCCATCACTCCTTGTAGGGGATTATTATTCACACCAGTTACCCAATCAGGAACTTGACCAGAATATTTCACTAATTTACCTACATTAATAATGTAGTAACCCCAAACTAAACCACCATGCAAACCAATTGGAAAACCCAAGCGTCCTCTACGCCAACGCTTTCCCCATACTTGCGTTAACCCCAGCAGTACTAAAGCTGGAAATTGTGGCAGTGTATGAATAATTGCTTCCAAGGGTTTAATAAAGTGCAATGCAGCAAAGGTAGTTGCATCTGTCCATAATGCTACACGCGGACTGTAGTCCCGTTGTAATTCATCTAGCAACCAGCCTCGGAATAACAATTCCTCAGCAAATCCAATACCTAAGCCAACAAGTAAACCCTCCAAAATCACTTTCAGCAAAAAAACTTTCGGTTGTTGCCACACCAACCAACCCAACAAACTTTGTACCCCAAAAAGTATCAGAATATTAATTATTCCCAGAGCCAAGCCACGTAGTAAATCCACACCGTTTTGCCGCGTGAATTCTAAGCCATAATGCCGCAGAATTTGGGGCTGCTGGTAGACATATTTACCCCATAATCTCAGGAGAAAAATAAATATTACATATAACAATACCAATGTCAATATACTTTCTAAGTTTGAATCATGCACTAGTAAGTATATTGGTGTAGCCAATGGCAACCATAGCAACAATAAAGTAAAAATAAAAGCACCCAGCCTAATAGGGGCAGGGCGTTCAGCTAAACGGACAAGGTTTTTTTTCATACCAATGTTAAGTCACCAGCCAATACTCTATATTTCGACTAATGACCAATGACCAATGACTATTCATCAGGTTCAATCGTGCTACTTAAACCATGACTTTTCAATGTTTCGCAATAAAACTCAGCGTGTTCCAGGGCGCAAGTAATGACTAAAGCTAGCCCGTTAGTATGGGCTTCCATCATGATGCTCACAGCTTGGGGCTGGGTAAGGCTTGGCACAGTGGCTATTAGTGACTGTACAACATGCTCCATCGAGTTGTAGTCGTCATTATGGAGCAAAACGCGATACCGAGGCGCGAGCTTGCGGGTTGTGGAAGGCTTTTGAATAGTTTCAACTGACACGGCTCTTTGCTCTTTTCTCGTTACTTCACTACAACAAAGTCTCTGTTTTGCGATCGCTTAACAGTGGTTCACCTATTCTATAGTATTTCTGCTCAGATACTATGCTAGGAAAACCCTTTGCTGCCAGGGATTGGTCGTATTAGTTTTGCGTAGCTACTTGTGAGGCAGATGTCTAAGACATGGCTGCCATAAGAGTGCTACCCTAATCTTACAGAAGCTTTCCTTAAACGTAGCGCATTTTCACTTTTCAGATTAAGGAAGTTGCAAAATAATCCTTGCCCCTGCCCAAACTGCATAATGATGGACATGAGCCTAGATTTTCTTCAACCGGGACAAATTGTGTCTTTAGAGTATGGCGACAGAAATCTGTATGCAGAAGTTATTCAATTTGTGGTTTCCCGCCAGTTGTGCTGGGTGCGTCCTTTATTAATGGTCACTTGGACTCAAGAATCGCCGCTAATTACCGATTTGCGAGATGCATCTGACTTGCTTTGGCCTGCCAATTTATTTCGACCAGCTTTAGATACAGAAGTAATTACCTTCTTGAGCCAACTTTTAGCAAAAGAACCAAAAACTGAACCTGACTCAGTAGCCAAACAGCAACTCAATCAGTTTATTCACCAACTTTGGCAAGCATACCAAGAGGGATTGGGGATTAGGGATTAGAGAATTAGGCATTGGTCATTGGGCATTAAGATTTAGGAGTTAAAAGTATTTCTCTCTCCCTGCTCCCTCGTCTTCCCCCTCGCTCCTCATCAACCGTAGCGAATACCAGCATCTTTCATTCGTTGAATCCCTTCTTCTAACCGCTCATCGCTAATAATTAAAGCAATTCGGAAAAAGCCTTCTCCTGATGCACTGTAACCGATAACTCTAATCACAATAATGCAACATTTGTCAAGTAGCAATTCCGCTTGTAGACAATTTCAGCAAACAGATAGGGAGGGAGGAATTTTTTCTAGGTGTTTAGCCAACTGCATGGCGATTTACTACGAATGCACAATGTAGAGGGTCTCTAGCACAGTTTACGCCACATTAGATATTTAAATAATCAACCTCATAGATAAATACAAGCAGTGATATTGCCCTTGTTATCCCCCATGTCTAAACTTAAATTAAGAATTATTTTAATATCCTAGGCTAGGAACCAACTGGACTCGTCCAGCATCCATCTCTGCCATTAATAATTCTAAGGCTTCGTAATCAACATCAGAAATGTAACCAAGTTCCGTCAGTTCTGAGTTTATTTCATTTTCTATCTCAGGAGTTAGTTTTTTAATGTCAAGAGCTTTTTCTACCAATTTACGAATAGCGTACTGAGTTCTCATAAGTAATAACCCAACTGTAATATGATACTAATCATCCCAGATCAGTCTCAGTATAAAGAGTGATCAAATACTAACTTACTAGTGATATATATCACAATTTAATTAGTTAGATAGATAATTCGCTATGACTTTCCGGCATACCATTAGCAACGCTAAAGTGGGAGATTTAACCTACCGTTAAGACTTGGCTAAATTAGCTCTAGTTATAGACTAGGCAAGGTTTCTCAGCATAGTTACTGATAATTTGTCTGCTCTATGGCTGTCTATAGTTGATTGTTTTTGAACTGAGATAAAAAAAAAGTATATATAAACACATTTTCACCTGGAATTATAACAATCTTTAAACAGACATACTAAAGCAATAAAGATTCAGCAAAGAGAGCTAAGACGTATGGTCGATGCAACAAAATAGAGTTTATGTTCAAATAATCCTTAGCTTGACGCTTCGACAATTCTCAACAGGATGTAACTATGCAAGCAGTGCTTAACTATCCCAAGATTGCAGTTATTCGCCCCCAAGGGTGTTTGAATGCTGCAAACGCCTTGGAATTTGAACGAGATATGACTACAGCGTTGGCACAAAATGGTATTTCCATCTTGGTAGTAGACCTAGCAGCAGTAGAATCGTTAGACAGTGCGGGGTTGATGGCATTGTTATCTACACACAAGCTGGCTCTTACTTTAGGACGGAGTTGCCAGCTTTGCGCTGTTGCTCCAACAATTAGAATTATTTTTGAACTGACGCAACTCGATAGAGTATTTAAAATATTAGACGGTGAAGCCGAGTTGGCCCAAACATAACTTTATGTAAAATCACAAAGGTTCGGACAATAAGTGGAGTTTATGTAAAGGAGTTGTAAGTTGCAACGATAAACTCTGTTAGAAGACCTAATTCAATGCTAAGGTTGGGATCGAGTAGCTGTAATTAAGGTAGCTAGAAGATAGCACAGTGGTTGTTGCAGTTGAAAGATTAATAACGTCGGGTATTTCAAAACCAGCTCGTTACTTGGGTAACGAGCTGTTAGCAGTACATAAACCTTGGGATACGACAGCAATACATTGGGTTTTAACATACCCAGAAGTGTATGAAGTCGGTGCATCTAATTTAGGGCACATCATCCTTTATAACATTTTGAACGCCCAACCACGTCAATCGTGCGATCGCGCCTACCTCCCAGGAAAAGACCTGGCAGACAAACTACGCGAAACTAATACGCCATTGTTTGCGGTAGAGTCAAAGCGATCGCTCACAGAATTTGACATTTTAGGCTTTAGCCTCAGTTACGAACTGGGTGCAACTAATATCCTCGAAATGTTGAATTTGGCTGGAATTCCCTTGACGTGGAGAGAACGCCAGAAAGCAGGGGAAGCAGGGGGAGAATTGACGAATCTCCAATCCCAGTTCCCGTTGATTTTCGCTGGTGGGCAAACAGCGACATCGAATCCTGAGCCTTACGCTGACTTTTTCGACTTTATCGCCCTTGGAGATGGAGAGGAACTACTGCCAGAAATTGGTTTGGTATTGGAAGAAGGCAAACAAGCAGGATTAAGTCGAGAACATCTGTTACTAGATTTGGCACAGATACCAGGCGTATATGTGCCTCAGTTTTATGACATGGCAGAGGATGGCTCAGTTCATCCTCGTCGCCTAGATGTGCCGAAGCGAATTCTGCGAAGGGTGGCAACTCCCATACCAGCATATTCCATTGGTTTAGTTCCTTATGTAGAAACGGTGCATGACCGTTTAACCATTGAGATTCGACGTGGTTGCACTCGTGGCTGTCGCTTCTGTCAACCAGGAATGCTGACTCGACCAGCACGGGATGTAGAACCCGATAAGGTTGTAGAAGCAATTGAACAGGGTATGCGAGCAACTGGTTACAATGAGTTTTCTCTACTATCTCTGAGTTGTTCTGATTATTTGTCCCTACCAGCAGTGGGGATGGAAATCAAAAATCGCTTAAAAAATGAAAACATTTCTCTGACTCTACCAAGCCAACGGGTAGACAGATTTGATGAGAATATTGCCAACATCCTTGGAGGTACGCGCCAAGGTGGACTAACTTTTGCTCCAGAAGCTGGTACTCAGCGGATGCGAGACATCGTAAATAAGGGTTTGACGAATGAAGAATTGTTGCGGGGAGTAAAAACCGCTTGGGAGCAAGGCTGGGATAAAATAAAGTTGTATTTTATGATTGGCTTGCCGGGTGAGACGGATGCTGACGTTGTGGGCATTGCCGAAACAGTAAGCTGGTTACAGCGAGAATGTCGAGGTAAGGGTAGAAAACCCCTAAACTTTAACCTGACAATTTCTAACTTTACGCCCAAGCCCCATACACCATTCCAGTGGCACTCAGTTTCTACCGCTGAATTTAAGCGTAAACAAAACTTGTTGCGTCAAGAATTCCGCCGAATCAAGGCAGTGAAGGTAAATTTTACCGATGTCCGCATTTCGGCAATGGAAGATTTTGTGGGACGAGGCGATCGCAATTTGAGCAAAGTAGTCCGCCGTGCCTGGGAATTGGGAGCAGGTATGGATTCCTGGTATGAAAATTTAGATCAAGCTTTTAGTGCTTGGGGATCTGCGATCGCCCAAGCCGATCTAGATTGGAAATACCGTCAAGTAGAGAATGGCGAATGGAATTTGTTTCATGTCCAAGAGCAGAAGAGATCCAAAGATGCGGAAAATGACCAATTCTTAACTCCTAACTCCTCACTCCCTAGTACAGACACGATTAATCGCGTCTCTCCCCACTCCCTCGATATTCCCCTTCCTTGGGATCATATTGATACCGGGATTGACAAAAAGTGGCTCCAAGAAGACTTGCAACGCGCTTTAGAAGCTGCAATTGTACCCGATTGCTCCTTTGAAGGTTGTTCTCACTGTGGCGTCTGTGGCACCGACTTTGGGCATAACATCGTGATTGAATCACCTGCTATCCCACAATTCGCTGGTGAGTTTGTCCCCAACACAACTAAGGCGCAAAGACTGCGACTTTGGTTTGGTAAACAGGGTGACATGGCTTTGATAAGCCACTTAGATTTAATCCGTCTCTTTGATCGAGTTGTGCGGCGAGCAGGCTTACCAATCGCTTTCACTGGTGGATTTCATCCAATGCCGCGGATTTCTCTAGCAACTGCTTTGGCTTTAGGGGCTACTAGCAGCGGTGAAATTGCAGATTTTGAGTTAACTGTGCCAGTGGAAATTGATACTTTCCGAGAACAGTTGGCTCGTGAAATGCCCACAGACATACCTATATATAATGTGGAGCAGATAGATTTAAAAGCTAGTGCCGCTACCCAACTGCTAGAGTCCGCAGAGTATTTAATTACTGTAGTAGCACTTGCAGAAACAACACCCATACAATGGCAAAACTGGATTGATACAATCAAAGCAAAAGAGGAACTTTGGTACGAGCAAATAACTAAGTCAGGCAAGAGCCAGTTAATAAATCTGCGCGATCGCTTATTTGAACTGGAATTAGTAGAGACCTCCAATAGCAAAGCAGAATCTATGTCATCTGTGATCCGTTATCTAGGTAGCTATCGCCAGGACGGTTTGCTGTTGCGTCCTGAACAATTCCTGTTTATGCTAGAGACAGTGGCTAGTGTAGAATTTCAACTCCTGCACATCCACCGCAATCGGCTAATTTTAGGGGTATAATCCCTGTAGGGCAACTTGCTAGTAGTTGTCCTAACATCGCAGGTAATATGAATTGATTTTTAGCAAGGTTGCGTTAGAATGGGTTGAAGAGAAATTTTCTGGCGCTGCATTGAATTAGCTGGTTCACTACCCTGGTATTCAGGGGGCGAAAGCAAAGATATTAGAGTGGAACTTCTAGGATTTTATCCCAGACAAACAAAAAGCAGATTAAAGAATGCACACTCTCTCTATAGCTACCTTGTGAATCAGTAACTAACAGCAGGCTCGGTTAGCTTCTCCAAATCCATGCTTTTGAAACAACTGCTGAATGTCTAATCCACGTAGTGCCCAAGAGCTAGTGCATTACTTTTTAGAGTTAAAGCAACTGCTGTCGGTTATGCCGACTTGTAGACTTTCACAGACGCGCAAAGCGCGGCTTGTCTTAGGCTAGAGCGGCTCAAGGCAGGGTAGCAACTGGCGCTGCTGAGTATAACCCTAAGATAAATCCGGGGAATGGAAAATAGAAATAGTTTCTTTTTCTTCACGAATTCAGTAGGTTACTATCAAATGAAGCATCCTGAGCTAAAATGCTCACTCAGGATTTAGAACTTTCAACTCAGAACTCTCTTAATTGAGGGTATTGCATCACAAATCAACCACGGACGGTTGATTTAATTGCTTAAACGATATGCAGCCGTTCTGGAATAATCAGCCGTGGAAACGCTCTTAAGAGCGCCAATAGCTATTTAACTTAGAAGCTCAGATTTGCGATTTTTATTATCAGTAGCGCCTTTTGAGGGTTGTGAGGGCAGCAAAAGTATAATATCAAACCGAGAAAAGACTAATAATTAAAACTGACGCGGAGACGCAGGGAGTTTTGAATTAAAAGTAATTAACCGGACTTGATACAACAAACCTCAAACCTATAAGTGCTGCCAATTTTTGAGGAAATTGAATGCCGAAACAAATTATCATCGCGGAGCAGCACCAAATTGCTGCGGTTTTTTCTGAAGATCAAATACAGGAACTCGTTGTTGCTACAGGTCATCATCAAATAGGTGATATCTACTTAGGAGTAGTAGAAAACGTCTTGCCTGGGATAGATGCGGCTTTTGTCAATATTGGCGACCCAGAGCGCAACGGTTTTATTCATGTTACCGACTTGGGGCCATTGAAGCTCAAGCGTACCGCAGCGGCAATTACAGAACTACTTGCACCACAACAGAAAGTTTTGGTGCAAGTAATGAAAGAGCCAACGGGGACAAAAGGGCCCAGGCTCACGGGTAATATCACCTTACCCGGACGCTACGTAGTACTGATGCCCTACGGTCGGGGCGTAAATTTATCCCGACGAATTAAAAGTGAAAGTGAGCGCAACCGCTTACGGGCACTAGCAATTTTGGTCAAACCGGCGGGAATGGGTTTGCTTGTGCGTACAGAAGCAGAAGGCAAACCCGAAGAAGCGATTATGGAAGATTTGGAGTTGCTGCAAAAGCAATGGGAGGCTATTCAGCAGGAAGCCCATTCCACCCGTGCTCCAGCACTGCTCAACCGAGACGATGACTTTATCCAGCGCGTATTGCGGGATATGTACGGCGCGGATGTAAATCGGATTGTCGTAGATTCCAGTACTGGTTTGAAGCGCGTCAAACAGTACTTGCAGAATTGGAGTGGCGGTCAAACACCGCAGGGATTGTTGATTGACCATCATCGCGATCGCTCCCCAATTTTAGAATACTTCCGGATCACAGCGGCGATTAGAGAAGCCCTGAAACCGAGAGTAGATCTACCTTCTGGCGGTTACATCATCATTGAGCCGACTGAGGCCTTAACCGTAATCGATGTTAACTCAGGTTCCTTCACGCGATCGGCAACAGCTAGAGAAACAGTTTTGTGGACAAACTGCGAAGCGGCAACAGAAATTGCTCGGCAGTTGCGTCTGCGAAATATCGCCGGGGTGATCGTCGTTGATTTTATCGATATGGAATCGCGACGTGACCAATTACAAGTTCTCGAACATTTTAATAAAGCACTCAAAGCAGACAAAGCTCGTCCCCAGATTGCCCAACTTACCGAACTGGGTCTAGTAGAACTGACCCGCAAACGTCAGGGTCAAAATATTTACGAATTGTTTGGTGAAACTTGCCCCACCTGTGGCGGTTTAGGACACACCGTGCGTCTGCCAGGAGAAATCGAAAACCGATTACCGATACCGGCAGAGACACCAGAGCGTGAGCGTTTTGTATCCTTGCCTCACCGAGAACCACGTCAGCCATCTGCGCGCACCCCAGAACCACGTGAAACCTATGATGGATTTGGAGAAGCATTTGACGGCGACTCGGAATTGAGTAACCTAAATCTGATCAATCATCCTAGTTATCAAGAGCTTAATGATAAGCGTCGTACCCGCACTCGCCGCAGTCGCATTGGTGTCAATGGGTTAAACGGGAAAGATGAAACTCGGGTTGTTCCCAATCCCCTGGCTTTTGTCAATGAGCCAGACTTAGACCTTGATATGGAACCAGAACTAGGAGTTGCACCAGAAATTCCCTCACCCACCCTTGGTAAACCAGGTTGGAGTGAAAGAGTAGAGCGCACTAAAATTATCAAGGCAGAACCAGTTAAACCAGTGGTAGAACCACCGGAGATTAGAACTGTAGAAATGAGCCTCCAAGAACAGGATATGTTTGCCTTGATGGGCATATCTCCCTTGGTGAAGTTAGAGCAAGAGGTTAAAAATACCAAGTCTGTGATTATTAATGTGATTCAGCCCGGTCAATTGCCAACGACCCCAACTGAATCAACCTCAGAATCAACTATTGTCCAAAAAGCAACACCTGAAATAATCACTATTGCCCAAAAGGCAACACCTGAAATAACTGCAAGCAAAATACCGACACCAAAAGTTATTGAGCCAGAACAAAAATCTTTGATCGAAGAGACAACTGAACCACCATCAGAGTTAACTGTGAATCCTTCGGGACGCTTGTCTGCGAAAGCCGCAGCCGCGAACGAGATTGCAGATGAAAGTGAAGCTAATAGCAGTGCCACTGCCAGCCGTCGCCGCCGCCGTCGTTCCTCAGCGATCGAGGATAATTAATTTGCTTTATGGTAGAAACATCGCCAACGCCTTTGGAAAAATCCACTTGGCTGGAGTTTTCTACCTTGTCAGGGATTCCAGGATTGGTTGCAGGTGTGGATGAAGTAGGGCGAGGTGCTCTATTTGGCCCTGTGGTGGCGGCAGCAGTGATCCTACCAGATCACGCTTTGCCAATACTAATGGCAGCTAAAATTAAAGACAGTAAAAAGTTATCTAGTTCTCGAAGAACTCAGCTAGCGCAGCAAATTTGCGAGCTGGCTATAGACTGGAAAATTGGGTTTGCTTCTACTGCCGAAATTGACAAGATAAATATTTTGCAAGCGACGCTATTAGCAATGAAACGGGCTGTGCTGAAGTTAAAGGTACAGCCTGAAATTTGCTTGGTTGATGGCAATCAGTTAATAAAAGACTTGCTATTGCCACAACAAACAATAGTTAAAGGAGACGAGCGATCGCTTGCTATTGCTTCTGCTAGTATTATCGCTAAGGTTTGGCGTGACGATTTGGTATTGCGTCTAGCATTAAAATACCCTATGTACAACCTGGAGTGTAACAAGGGGTATGGGAGCCAGCGACATTTGCTGGCTTTGCAACAATACGGGCCTTCGCCTCTGCATCGTCAGTCTTTTCGTCCTTGCCAAATCAAACGCCTGAGTGTTGAGTGATTAAATAATTACTCAGCATTCAGGATTGGTAACTCAGTACTATCATCGTCAAGTCCTTTATCTTTGGTTTGTGATATCACCCAGTAGCGATAATCCGCCAAAAGTTGATTTAATAAGCGTTGTTTGACTGACAACAGCACGCTTTTAAGCAAACCATTTCCAGTAGCTTCTAAAATCGGCTTCGGAGTAAAGGAAAATGGCGGTGGCAAATCCACCATCACCTCTAAATCAGCTTTTCCTTGCAGGCGAGTGCCAGTGCTAAACTCTTTGGGAGACAAATGCCCTTTTAAATTGAGAGCAAAGCGCTGGTTAATATACTCGAAACCCAGGATTTCACAGCCTAGCGATCGCAAATAAATTATTCCATTTGATTCTGCCCACACTCTCATATCCACAGTAGGTTGAATACTTAGTGACATAAAAGTTAGCGGACGCATTTTCAAACGAAATACTTCTTCAGAAAGTTGCTGAATCCGGTTATTGTCAACTAAAGCCTTAACCAGTCGTTGAGGCTGACGTAAGTAGTGCTGAATGGGAATAGGCTGCTCTGGAACAGCGATTTCAACCGATTGGGAGGCAGTAAACCGGGTAGCCATGAGCGGATAAAAATATCTGTTTCTTAATTTTAATATTTTTTAACAACTTAGTTCTGATTATTAGAAAAGTACAAAATTTATTGGCCATAAAAATGATTGTTGCTGATCAGCTATATATTATTAGTAAAAAGTCGGTACGCTCATTACTATCTTTAGTTTAAGAAATATAGATTATGATTTAAGCCTTGACACAAAAACAAAAATATGATTTTTTCTAGGCAGAAATAAGTATAATTTCTCTGAAATTTCCAGAGCAATTTAGCAAAACTGCCAGGAAACCTATCTCATCAAAGACTAATTTCCATCACTTCTTTTATTAGATACATATTTCGGTCTATTCGTTTAGTACGTAAATTTTACACATAACAGTGTTTAGTAAAAGTAGATATTGGATTATTTGCCAAAACCAAAATATCATATACCTCTATTTACTGATTAAACTCGTAACTCAAGGCTAAAAGTATGACTCTATCGATCGCACATTTAGGGCCTCCCGGCACTTACGCAGAACAAGCAACTATTTTTTATGTCAACTGGTTGAACAAAAGTACGGGAATTGAAGCTATATTATCTCCCTATCCCAGTATTTCCCAATCATTACACGCCGTTGCTGATGGTCATGCCCAGTTAGCTGTTGTGCCAGTGGAAAATTCTATTGAAGGAAGTGTTACCACAACACTGGATACACTCTGGCAATTAGATAGTCTGCGAATTCAATTGGCTTTGGTATTACCCATTGCTCATATGTTAATTTCCTGCGCGTCTAATTTAGATAAGATTAAAACTGTTTACTCTCACCCGCAAGCTTTGGCACAATGTCAGGGATGGTTAGAGCAGTTTCTGCCGACTGCACAGATTATTCCCAGCAATTCTACAACCGAAGCACTACAGCGATTAGGGCAAGATACAACAACGGCAGCGATCGCTTCTAGTAGAGCTGCTCAACTCTACAAATTACCCATACTTGCTAGTTGCATTAACGACTATCCAGAAAACTTTACTCGTTTTTGGGTAGTTAGTCATGGCGAAGCTAATGCTGGATACCAGACATCAAAAGCGACTGCTAGTCACACATCGCTGGCTTTTAGTATGCCTGCCAACACACCGGGAGCATTAGTCAAGCCTTTGCAAATATTTGCTCAACTAGGAATTAACCTCAGCCGAATTGAATCTCGTCCGACGAAGCGATCGCTAGGCGAATACTTATTTTTCATGGATTTAGAAGCGGATGCCAAGGAAGCACAGATGCAATCTGCTTTAGCAGAATTAACTACCCACACAGAGATTTTAAAAATTCTTGGTGCTTACAATGTTTTATCGATCAGCGCTGTTACTTGAGAAGTTAAGAGTTATTAGTGATTCAGTTAGGGACTATAAATTATAAGTTTTCAATCTTTTATTTTTTGTTATTTCTTGCTAATTCCTAACTCCTCACTCCTAATTCTTAACTCCTCACTTTTCATTAAATGTGTCTTTGAGAACAGCACGAGCTGCCAAGTGATTACGAGTAGAGGTTAAAATTTCTGCTTCTCGCTCTAGACGAGTTGCAGTATCTTGCATTTCTAGCAAAAGCTGCTGCTCTGGAGCGACACCGTAAAGGTTACTAGCTACCCAATAAGATAATTCTGTTGGTAGGTCAGGCAAATCTTCTGGCAGTTCGATATTTTGTTCAGTTAACTTGGCTGACAAACGTACAACATCTCGCAGTAGTTGTTCTACTTCAGAAGATAAAGGTCGCAAATCTTTAGTTGGTGGTTGGTCTTCAATCCACTCTACTAACCCAACACGGTATGGCTTTTCACGAACATATTCTAATACACGAAATCTTTGCTGCCCTAAAGTTAACATCTTGATCCGATCATCTGGCAGCCGCTGGTGATGAACAATTTCGGCACAGCAACCTGTGTTTGCAATTGTACCCTTGACTGGATCGAACATCAAAACACCGAACCTGCGATCGCTCTCCAAAATCGTGTTCATCATGATTCGGTAGCGAAATTCAAAGATGTGCAGGGGTAATGGCCTTGTAGGAAACAGAACTACTTCGGGTAACGGGAACAGAGGTAGTTCGCGAACTGCAATTTTAGAAGATGATGTCATTGTTACCTTAGTATAAACTTAATCTTTAAAATTTTCTTTTTCTCTGCTTTTCCCGTATTTTGTCTACATTCTATCATTTGTTTCCTAGCTAAATAAAAGCCCTGAGATATATTTCTTCAGGGCTATGTAAATATTAATACTAATGTCATTTGTCTTTTGTCATTTGCTAATGCCTAATGACTAATGACTAAATTAAAGTTTGACTTCGATATCTACACCCGATGGCAGATCCAATTTCATCAGAGCATCAATAGTCTTAGAAGAGGGCTGATAAATGTCAATAATCCGGCGATGAGTACGGGTTTCAAAGTGTTCCCGTGAATCTTTATCTACGTGAGGCGATCGCAGTACACAATAGATCCGGCGTTTTGTTGGTAAAGGAATTGGGCCTATGGCTGTAGCGTTGGTGCGGTTAGCTGTGTCTACAATCTTCTCGCAAGATGTATCCAATAAGCGCCTATCAAAGGCCTGTAAACGAATTCTAATCTTCTGCTGCTGTAGAGTTGCCATCTTTAATTTTCCAGGTTCTGCGTAATTAGGGGAGTATTTACAGGTTAAAGGTTACAAGTTATAGGTTACAGAAAACTATTACCTGTCCCCTGTAACCTATTACCTTATTTATAGAGGGAAGAGAAAGGAGCAGAGAGGCAAAATAAATACCATCTCTGCTCCTTTGTTATGAGCAAAAAGGTGCTACTTCAGAATTTTGGAGACGACACCAGCACCGATGGTGCGACCACCTTCACGGATGGCGAAGCGCATTCCTTGTTCAATAGCGATCGCGTTGATCAATTCAACTGTCACCTTGATGCGATCGCCTGGCATCACCATTTCCACCTCAGTGCCATCATCAGCGGTGAAGGCTTTAATCGTGCCAGTTACATCTGTTGTCCGCACATAGAATTGGGGACGGTAGCCAGCAAAAAATGGAGTCTTACGACCACCTTCTTTTTCTGTTAGGACGTAAACTTCACCTTCAAATTGAAGGTGAGGTTTAATTGAACCTGGTTTGGCGATGACCATACCCCGTTCAATATCAGCCTTTTGGATACCCCGGAGTAGTACGCCAGCGTTGTCTCCAGCCATACCTTGGTCAAGACTCTTCTTGAACATTTCAATACCAGTTACGGTAGTGGCGCGAGTATCTCTGATACCCACTAGTTCAACGTTATCGCCGACTTTAACTATACCCCGCTCAATCCGACCTGTGGCGACAGTACCACGACCTGTAATTGAGAATACGTCTTCTACAGCCATCAGGAAGGGTTTATCAACATCCCGCTCAGGAGTGGGAATGTAAGAATCTACAGCATCCATCAGTTCATAGATTTTGTCTACCCAAGGATTTTCTCCTCGTTGAGTCTTAGGATTCTTGGTCATTGCTTCCAGAGCTTGCAGACCTGAGCCTTTGATAATGGGGATATCATCGCCTGGGAAATCGTAGCTGCTTAACAGTTCTCTCAGTTCTAGTTCCACTAGTTCCAGGAGTTCTGGGTCATCCATCAAGTCTTCTTTGTTCAAGAAGACAACCAGACTGGGAACGCCAACCTGTTTTGCCAACAGAATATGTTCGCGGGTTTGAGGCATGGGTCCATCGGTAGCAGCAACTACGAGGATACCTCCGTCCATTTGAGCAGCACCGGTGATCATGTTTTTCACATAGTCAGCGTGTCCTGGACAGTCTACGTGAGCATAGTGCCGACTCGCAGTTTCATACTCTACGTGAGCGGTATTAATTGTAATACCCCGTGCTTTTTCTTCTGGGGCATTATCAATTTGGTCATAACCCTTAGCTACAGCTTGACCCATAGCTGCCAAGGTCATGGTGATGGCTGCTGTCAAGGTAGTTTTACCGTGGTCAACGTGGCCAACTGTACCAATATTAATGTGGGGTTTATTTCTTTCAAACTTTGCGCGTGCCATGAATGCTCATTTCCTTATTTTAACTAAGCGTTCCCTTTGCTTTTTGCAATGATAGTTTCAGCTACGCTGCGAGGCACCTCTTCGTAGTGGCTGAACTCCATCGTGAAGATACCCCGACCTTGCGTCTTTGAACGGATATCAGTGGCGTAGCCAAACATGGTCGCCAGTGGAACTTTGGATGCGACCTTAGCGAGTCCCTGTTCAGTGCTTTGGCTTTCAATCTGCCCTCGGCGGGATATGAGGTCGCCGATGACGTTCCCGATATAGTCTTCAGGAACTTCAACTTCAACTTTCATCATAGGCTCTAAGAGGACGGGTGAAGCTTTCAGCACAGCCTCTTTCATCGCCATTGAGCCAGCGATTTTAAAAGCCATTTCCGAAGAGTCTACATCGTGGTATGACCCATCAATTAACGTCGCTTTGACGTCAATCAATGGATATCCAGCTAGAACACCGGATTCGCAGCTTTCTTTCATTCCTTGTTCTGCAGGACCAACGTACTCTTTTGGTACTGAACCGCCGGCAATTTTAGAGACGAATTCAAAACCAGTACCGGGTTCTCCAGGCTCCAAGTTGATCACAACGTGACCGTATTGACCTTTACCACCACTTTGGCGGATGAATTTCCCCTCAATTTTGCTCACAGCTTTCCGAATTGTTTCTCGGTAAGCTACTTGCGGCGCACCTACATTTGCTTCCACCTTGAATTCTCGTAACATCCGGTCTACTAGAATTTCGAGGTGTAGCTCTCCCATCCCGGCGATCACGGTTTGGTTTGTTTCGGGATCGACGCGGACACGGAATGTGGGGTCTTCTTCTGAGAGAGATTGCAGAGCCTTGGACAACTTGTCCATGTCGTTCTTGGTTTTGGGTTCAACCGCCACCGAGATTACAGGCTCAGGAATGAATAGGGATTCCAGAATTACTGGCGATCCATCATCACAGAGCGTGTCACCTGTCAAGGTGTCTTTCAATCCCAGAGCTGCTCCTAAATCACCCGCTCGCAGTTCATCGACATCTTGCCGATCATCTGCCTTCATTAGAACTAAGCGGGAAATCCGTTCTTTTTTATTCTTACTAGCGTTAAGAACGTAGCTGCCCTTTTTCAGGACACCAGAATAAACACGAACAAATGTCAGGCGACCGTAAGGGTCAGCCATAATCTTGAATGCCAGAGCTGCTAGGGGTTCGTTGTCATCAGCCCGCCGCTCAACAGTATCGCCATTTGGCAGTAAGCCTTGAATTGGCGGTACTTCACTTGGCGCAGGCAGGTAATCGACAACGGCATCCAGCATCAATTGCACGCCTTTGTTTTTGAATGCCGAACCGCAAAGTACTGGTACAATTGTCCCCGCAATTGTGCCTTTACGCAGGGCAGTCCGAACTTCCTGTTCTGTAAGTTCTTCGCCTTCGAAGTACTTTGCCATCAGAGCATCATCGGTTTCTGCCGCAGCTTCTATTAGCTTGGTGCGGAATTCATCTACCTGAGCTTGCAATGCTTCCGGAATATCAGTTTCCTGAATATCGGTTCCTTGGTCATTGGCGTAAATATACGCACGTTGCCGTACTAGGTCAACAATACCTTGGAAGTCGTTTTCACTACCAATTGGTAGTTGAATGGCGATCGCATTCGCCCGCAGGCGATCGCGGATTTGCTCATGAACTTTATAAAAGTTCGCTCCGGTGCGATCCATTTTGTTAATAAAGGCTATCCGAGGAACTTTGTAGCGTTCTGCTTGTCGCCACACTGTCTCGGACTGCGGTTGCACGCCGCCCACAGAACAAAATACTGCGATTACACCATCCAACACACGCATGGAACGCTCAACTTCAATTGTGAAGTCTACGTGACCCGGAGTATCGATAATGTTAATTTGATGATCTTTCCAACTGGTACTGATAGCAGCGGCAGTGATGGTAATTCCCCGCTCCCGCTCCTGCTCCATCCAGTCTGTGACGGCAGTTCCTTCATGAACTTCGCCAATTTTATGAATTATCCCAGAGTAAAATAATATTCTCTCTGTTGTTGTTGTTTTGCCCGCATCTATATGCGCCGCAATACCAATGTTGCGTACTTTCTCTAGCGGGATCGTGCGTGCCACAGCTACCTCCTATAGTTTTTGCCTCATGATATCTTGTATATTACTCTTTGTTAAGATTCTATACTTTTACGGAAAACCGTCTTTGTTTTGTAAATTTACGATATACCGCTTCGGCAAGGCGATATACCGCTTTTCTACTTAGTAACGATAGTGCGCGAATGCTTTGTTAGCTTCCGCCATCCGGTGCGTTTCTTCCCGTTTGCGAATGGCATTGCCAGTTTCGTTGGCAGCATCCATTAACTCATTGGCCAGTTTGCTTGCCATTGTCCGGCCTGGTCTAGACCGGGAATATTGCACTAACCAACGCAGTGCTAGGGTAGTGCCCCGTTCTGTACGGACTTCCATTGGTACTTGGTAGGTTGCTCCACCTACTCGCCGAGCTTTTACTTCTACTAAAGGCGTGGCATTTCGCACTGCTCTTTCAAAGGTTTCCAAAGCACCAGCACCAGTGCGTTCCTCAATAGTTTTTAATGCATCATAAACAATACGTGCGGCAAGTGATTTTTTGCCATGACGCATGATCCGTCTGATAATCATGCTCACAAGGCGACTGTTATATACGGAGTCAGACGGAACTGGGCGCCTTTGAATAACACCACGACGAGACATACTTCACCTTTAATTCGGAATTGGCAACGAAATTATATGCTATCAGACACCGGAAACTAAAAGCTGTGGAACCCAACCCTCAGACTTTCTCAATTTTGTTTTCGACTGTTACAGCAAGGCTTACCTATTCTGCCAATTTTGGATTAGAGTTTTTGGTAAATGTTCCGACCACAAGGATTGGAAAAAATCAAAAGTCTTTAAGCCTCATCCCCTTCTGGGTTCGACCAATCCAAAATCGCAAATCTAAAATCTAAAATTCATTGACTTGCTACCTGCAACTAAATACTCAAGGGGACAAGATTCTAAACCTTAATGTCCAGATTAGAATTCTGCTGTGGGTTACAGCGTTCTCCTCAGAACTTCTACACTTGCTCGCTTAGTGTAGGTGTAGCTTGATTTTTTTAAACAGACTTCAACAGCTTTCATAACTGCTGTTAGAACACATACCCTGATAGTTTTTTTGCCTTTGGCACTTTTAAGGTAGACGATTAATCGTGTTGGATGCGATTAATCGCCTAATCCTATTTTTTCGCTTCTTTCGGACGCTTGGTTCCATACTTGGAACGGCCTTGTTTGCGGTCTTTAACTCCGGCTGTATCTAGGGTGCCACGGATAATGTGGTATCTCACGCCCGGTAGATCCTTAACCCGACCACCACGAATCATCACAACTGAGTGTTCTTGTAAGTTGTGACCAATACCTGGAATGTAAGCTGTGACTTCAAATCCAGAGGTAAGCCTGACTCTTGCTACTTTTCGTAGAGCTGAGTTAGGCTTCTTTGGTGTGGTCGTGTATACTCTGGTACAAACTCCCCGACGTTGGGGGCATTGTTTCAGAGCCGGAGACTTGGTTTTCTGACGCGCTTGTTCGCGCTCAGTACGTATTAGCTGCTGTATTGTTGGCATGAGTTACAGCGCGTAAAGCTGCTTATATGTCTAAGTTTTAACAAATCCTGATTATATCTTTTTTTACGGCTTTATGTCAATTGTTATTTGTCATTTGCTATTTATTGCTTCTTTGAACGGTTACTTAATGATAAATGGAGAAGGAATTGCCACAGCCACAGGTTGCGATCGCCTGGGGATTCTGGAAGCGAAAACCACCACCCATTAAGTCTTCTGAATAATCCACTTTCAAACCGTTGAGGTAATTTAAGCTTGCGTCATCTATGACTACTTGAATTTCATCCAAGTCGAAAATCTGGTCGCCAACTTTTATTGCTTCATCGAAAGACATATCATAAAATAAACCGGAACAACCACCTGGTTTTACTGCCAATCGAAACAATACATTTGGCTGCTGCTTGGACTTTATTCGCCCAATTTCACTCGCGGCTGCTTGACTCAGATGAATCATGGAACTAGTTTTTTGCAATTGAATACCCCATGTTCTATTTTACAGATGGGTTGACTCTCGCTTCTGCAAAATTCCAAATCATCGAAGTTATGAGCGCGATCGCTATTACTACATTTATAACACTAATATGCTTCAGTCCCCACCTTAATAAGTAGGGACTTCTGGGGTGCAGTAATTCGTTTACAAAGACGGTTTGCACAAAAATGTATTCACTTTTGGGATTAGAGCTTTAATCCCGTTCTTTTGGTTTTAGTCTTTGGTGCGGGCATAGTCATCTTGGTAGCGAATGATATCATCTTCTCCCAAGTATTCGCCATTTTGCACTTCAATCAACACCAAGGGGATCACGCCAGGATTCTCTAAACGATGAGATGTACATTGGGGTACATAAGTTGACTCATTATTGCTCAGTAAGACTTCTTTTTCACCACAAACGACCCTAGCTGTACCAGAGACGACAATCCAATGTTCACTGCGGTGATGATGCATTTGTAGACTGAGGCGGTGTCCAGGCTTAACTTCGATGCGCTTAATTTTGTATCCGCGCCCTTCTTCCAAAACTGTAAAAGCGCCCCAAGGACGTAATTCAGTTGCAGCAACGCCCCTAGAAGTTATGGCTGGAGGTAGGTGTAGAGTTTCAGTCTGTGTAGTTTCTTGATATCGAGCCATAGTTACCTCATTTGGAGACATAACAAACCGTTGGTACTCTTAACTATTGATCAAAAATCTGGTGCTATCTTGCAACCTTGAAAATCAGCAATTTTGTCGCACCTTGATAAACATAGCAAAATCAAACCTTATGGTGTAAACCATCACTACTAAAACTCTGATGTCTACACCAAGTCTTCATCAAGCAAAATGATAGCTTGTTCTAAACTTTAAAAAAGGATGGGGCATTGGGCATTGATGATTAAGAGACTTTTCCCATTCCCTCATTTTCGTGGTTGCAGGAAAATACCAATTCCATTATGAACACGAGCAGCGGTACTAGGTGAACGATCGAGTAGTTGTCCTCCTAAATAAAGGCTGGTGGAACTACCGCCGTCCAAATTTAGGGCATTCACACAGCCCATAAGTTGCATCAATTTGGCATGTTCTGCCAAATTAGGCCCATAACCGCCGACACGATTATGTGTGGCAGTAATCATCAGTGTGTCTGTTGCCGTTGTGCAAATACCGCTGCGAATAGCTTTTTCGGCAATAAAGGCATTGCTGAATTTTTCGCCTTTGGCATCAAGGACAATTTGACGGTTTTGGATTAGTAGCGGCCCAGCTCCGATAATGTGGGGATAACGACTAAAATCAGCTGGTGTAGTTGTGCTGGAAATACTTACTGCGCTTCCAATAGGTAGTTGTGAGGCAGCACTAGCAGCACTAGCGCGTAAAGTTAGCAGGTAGCCATCCTGGGGAATGGGAACCGCTGTGACTCCAACTTTGCCGCCTGGTAACTGATTAGTAATTTGGTTTTTCTGTACCACTAAGATAATTTCGTTATCCGTTATGGGCGTGTAAGTTGATCCCCAAGCTGGTGTGTAACGAGCAATACCACTCTGGACGTAACCGCTATTGAGAAACAGAATTGGTAGACGCTGGCCATTTGCTGTAATTAAAGTTTCTTCTAAGGTGAGACGACCAAAGTAAAATTGGCCTGAATCATTCCAAGCGATCGCACCTCGATTCAGAATGGGGCCTGATAACCATTGATTATTCTGACGAATCGCACCCAATGGCAATCTGTTATTGCGGTTAAAATAACCACCATTAATTCCAGCTATTGCTAAGTAACGTTGTGCTGTTTGAATCAAGGGAGCAGTACCCGTAAGCCCATCAGTACTAGCCCACATAGGTTTTAACGCTAGCCCAAATTTGCGGGGATTAACTTCTAACCAGACGACAGGAAAGCGTTCTGTGCCTAAGTTCACATAATTCTGTCGCCAGCGCAATCCTGGGGCCCAAGTAATATCTCTCTGTTCTAGAGGATCGGGTCGAATATCGATAATTAGGCGGTTGGGATTAGCTACAGTACTAACTTGAGGTGATAGACCAAAGGGAACGCTCAGACTAATAATCGTTTGGTTTTTCAGCACCTCCACTTTTTGAATCAGTGGTTCAGGAGTTGGTGATATTGGTTGTGTTGGTGTAACTGGTGATAATTGTTTAAGCAGGTTTGGCAGCAATGTTGGTGGTGCTGCTGGTAGCTGGGGGGTATAGCGTTCTATCAAAACAGGGGCGGCTATTCCATCCAGGGTAACTGTCCACTGTCGATTTGGCGGTGTAGTGGGCTTTGGGGTTGGCGCGTCTGGATCAGAGGATGGAATTTGGGGTTTTGCGATCGCTGATCCTTGTACAACTTGCCAGGGGGTTGGACGATCTAAATCGATAAGAATTCGAGCCTGTTGCAAAGGGGCACTCGCCTCTGGAGGTTCCTGGCTCTGAACAATATTTGTGATTTGTGCTTTCGGGGTAGCAATCACCAAGGTGTTGCCATTAGCTTGAATCTGCCATCCAGATGTTTGAGCAAAATTAGTAATATCCAGATAGCGATATGCTCCTGCTAGCCTGGTGGTTAAAACCAGTGGCTTTGTCACCGACGAAAACCACTGTATTGGTTGCTTCGTTGAATTACTACTGTTTAAGAAATTTACTCCAATTAATTGCCTGAATGCCCCGTCACTGAGATGAGTTGTCACCTGACCAGCTTTTCCAGGTCGCTGCAACCAAGTTCCTGGTAAAGTACGCCCATTGAGGGAAATTTGATTACCAGAGGATACTGCACCTGTTAAAGGAGGTACAGTTGACTGTGATATTAACCTGGGTATTGGTTTGGCATTTTTCGGTGACTCTTGGGCATTGGTAGGATAGGCAGTAATTAAGCACAGTGCTGTCAAAAGTATTGGTGACACAGTAGCCTGGAAAAATCTGCGTTCGTCCTTGGTGTTGGCGGAGCGATCGCTAATCCCTGATTGGCAACAATTCGGCATTTTTACCATAATTTACTAAGTACTTTTGAAAACTATCACCCAAGGTATAAACTAACTAATTATTTGGAAGTATAAAAAAAACATGACTTTATTTTTGAATAAATATGATAATCTATATATTGGCTAGTTATCTCTTTTAGACATTAACCAATTTATTTAGACGCTAAACGCACTAAAATCAAGTGTTTTAACTCCCACTAATTCTAACTACACCATATACGGTAGTTTTGGTTATCAAAACTGGATTAAAATATTTAATCCTCGCTGAATGTTGTTACTTCAGTAAGGTCTAGTTAATAGTAATACATGCGGCAACTCGTAAGCGGCAAGATTCTAGACAACAAAAATATTTGGGAATTGTCAAATGGGTATATATTGTAATACGCTGATTTTATTGCTGAATCAGGATAACTTTGGCTTTAGAACCTAGTACAGCATTTGGTTTTAGTTTTGTTTCAGGTGAGCCAAAATAGGCTCTACGAGTAGCTAGCGTGCATCTGGAAAAAAGGGATTGAGAAAATACTTAACTTCAAAATATAAAAAAGAAACTGTCAGGGCAAAAATAATGTCTTGGCGGGGGTAACTTGTCTAACACCGCATAAACACATAAAAGAGACGCAACTATTTTAACACGGGTGAACTAGTAAAGTAAAACCGAAGTTAAAATTTTTTTTCCCTAAATTTCGGTGCTTACATATTTCTCCATCGCTGAATTTAGAAATTTTTTCCCACAATGTAGTGGCAAAATTGGTAACTCAATACTTCAGGAACAGGGTATGAATAATAAACCGATGAATCAAGACCAGAAAATCACAGCGGACATAAACTCAAGAGATACCTATCAGGGGCAAAAGTGGTTAGTAGAGGAACGAGATGCCTGTGGTGTCGGTTTTATTGCTCATCGCCAAAATCATACCAGCCACGAAATTGTTGAAAAAGCCTTAGCTGCTTTGACTTGCTTAGAACACCGGGGGGGTTGTAGCGCTGATCAAGACTCTGGTGATGGTGCTGGAGTATTGACAGCTATCCCTTGGGAGTTGTTCCAACAAGACTTTGCCCAAAGGGGGAAAGAATTTACATCCACCAATAATATAGCTGTGGGGATGATATTTCTACCACAAGACGAAGAAGCAGCACAAAAAGCGAGGGCGACTGTTGAGCAAGTAGCTGCTGAAGAAAAATTGATTGTACTGGGTTGGCGAGTAGTGCCAGTACAACCTGATTTACTTGGAGTACAAGCAAGAGAAAATCAACCCCAGATTGAACAAGTTTTGTTAGCTTCTGTTGACAAAAGCGGCGATGAATTGGAACGGCAGTTGTACATTACCCGCCGCCGAATTAGTAAAGTTGCAACCAATATTTCAGAAGAATTTTATATCTGCTCGTTGTCAAGTCGGACAATTGTCTACAAAGGCATGGTGCGTTCCGCCGTCTTGGGCAACTTTTATGACGATTTAAAAAATCCAGCTTACAAAAGCGCCTTTGCTGTCTATCATCGCCGCTTTAGTACGAACACGATGCCCAAGTGGCCTCTAGCGCAACCGATGCGGCTTTTGGGTCACAACGGCGAAATCAACACCTTGTTGGGCAACATCAACTGGATGATGGCACGAGAAGCTAGCCTGAATCATCCTGTATGGGGCGATCGCATCAAGGAACTCAAGCCATTAGTTCATATTGATAACAGCGACTCAGCTACCCTAGACAACGTAGTGGAATTGCTGGTTTGCTCTGGACGCAGCCCCCTGGAAGCTTTAATGATTATGGTTCCAGAAGCTTACCAAAATCAGCCTTCTTTGCGTGAATCTCCAGAAATTGTTGATTTCTACGAATATTACAGTGGTCTGCAAGAAGCGTGGGATGGCCCAGCACTTTTAGTATTCAGCGATGGCAAAAAAGTTGGTGCAACACTAGATCGTAATGGTTTAAGACCAGCTCGCTACATGATTACCAAAGATGACTACATTGTTGTAGCTTCCGAAGCTGGTGTAGTGAACTTTCCAGAAGCCGATATTGTCGAAAAAGGTAGACTCGGCCCAGGGCAAATGATTGCTGTGGATTTAGAAAATCATGAGGTGCTGAAGAATTGGGATATAAAGGGGCGCATTGCCAAGCAGCACCCTTATGGGGAATGGCTGCAACAGTATCGTCAAGAATTAAAGTCATTGCTCATTGGTCATCCGTCATTAGCAAATGGCAATGGCAAAGGACAAATGACAAATGACCCAGGACAATTGACTACTGACAAGCAAACCTTACTTCAGCGTCAAACTGCCTTTGGTTACACCACAGAAGATGTGGAAATGGTGATTCATCCAATGGCGATCGCAGGTTCAGAGCCGACTTTCTGCATGGGTGATGATATTCCTTTAGCAGTGCTGTCAACAAAACCACACCTGCTTTATGACTATTTCAAACAGCGCTTTGCTCAGGTGACTAACCCAGCGATTGATCCGCTGCGGGAAAAGCTAGTGATGTCTTTGAAAGTCGAACTGGGGGAACGGGGTAACTTATTAGAACCCAAGGCAGAATATGCCAGGAGATTAAAACTTGAGTCCCCAGTGTTAACGGATGCTGAATTAGAGGCAATTAAGCTGTCAGGATTTGCCACAGCTGAGTTGTCAACCCTATTTGCGATCGCCAGCGGCCCAGAAGGATTGAAGACCGCAGTCCAATCTTTACAAGCACAAGCAGCTGAGTCAGTCCGGGCTGGCGCAAAGATTTTAATATTAAGCGACCAGGGCAATAACAGTCTCAACACAGAATCCACCTACATTCCTCCCTTATTAGCAGTAGGTGCGGTGCATCACCATCTGATTCGGGAAGGGTTGCGAATGAAAACATCCCTGATTGTCAATACTGCTCAATGTTGGAGTACACATCACTTTGCTTGTCTGATTGGCTATGGTGCTGGCGCAGTTTGCCCATATATGGCTTTAGATACGGTGCGTAGTTGGTGGTCTGATCCCAAAACTCAAAAGTTAATGGGTGTGCAAAAAATTCCCACTCTCACCCTAGAACAAGCTTTAGGAAACTATCGCAAGGCAGTAGAGTCAGGTTTGCTAAAAATTCTCTCCAAGATGGGAATTTCTCTACTCTCCAGCTATCAAGCAGCCCAAATTTTTGAAGCTATTGGTATTGGCGGAGATTTAATCGAACTGGGATTCCGTGGTACGACTTCCCGCATCGGTGGTTTGAGTGTGAGCGAACTTGCTGATGAAGTGCTTTCCTTCCACAGCAAGGCTTTCCCCGAACTGACTGCTAATAAGTTAGAAAACCTGGGCTTTGTACAATACCGTCCTAACGGCGAGTACCACATGAATAGCCCAGAAATGGTTAAGGCGCTACACAAGGCTCTAGATGGCAAAAACTACGATCACTACGAAGTTTACAAGAAGCACCTCCAAGGCAGACCAGTAACAGCTTTGCGGGACTTGCTGGATTTTGAAGGCGATCGCACCCCGGTTGCTTTAGAAGAAGTGGAATCGGTATATGAGATTGTCAAGCGCTTCTGCACTGGCGGCATGTCTTTAGGTGCTTTGTCAAGAGAAGCCCATGAAACTTTAGCGATCGCCATGAATCGCATTGGCGGTAAATCAAATTCTGGAGAAGGCGGCGAAGATCCAGTGCGCTACACAATTCTAGATGATGTAGATGAATCGGGACACTCGCCAACCCTACCTCATTTAAAAGGATTGCGGAATGGTGATCAAGCTTATAGTGCCATCAAGCAAGTTGCATCGGGACGTTTTGGTGTCACGCCAGCGTATCTAGTCAATGCCAAACAAATTGAAATCAAAATTGCCCAAGGTGCCAAGCCTGGAGAAGGTGGACAGCTACCAGGGCCCAAGGTGAGCCAATACATTGCGATGTTAAGGCGCTCGAAGCCAGGTGTCACACTGATTTCGCCACCACCGCACCACGATATCTATTCCATTGAAGACCTAGCACAACTGATTTTTGATCTGCACCAAATTAATCCCAAAGCAAAGGTGTCGGTGAAGCTAGTTTCAGAAGTTGGCATTGGCACGATCGCTGCTGGTGTAGCGAAAGCAAACGCTGATATTATCCAGATTTCTGGTCATGATGGTGGTACAGGTGCATCACCACTTAGTTCGATTAAACATGCTGGTTCACCGTGGGAATTGGGTTTAAGTGAAGTACATCGGGTTTTAATGGAAAATAGCCTGCGCGATCGCGTGATTTTACGCGTAGATGGCGGACTCAAGAGTGGCTGGGATGTGGTAATAGGTGCATTGATGGGTGCTGAAGAATTCGGTTTCGGCTCCATTGCCATGATTGCCGAAGGCTGTATCATGGCACGTATCTGCCACACAAATAATTGCCCCGTGGGTGTCGCATCCCAAAAAGAAGAACTCCGCAAGCGGTTTACGGGAATACCGGAACAGGTTGTCAACTTCTTCTACTTCATTGCCGAAGAAGTGCGGAGTTTGTTAGCCCGACTTGGCTACCGTTCTTTGTCAGAAATCATTGGACGTGCAGATTTGTTAAAACTGCGCCAAGAGGTAAAACTCACCAAAACGCGATCGCTGAATCTCGACTGTTTACTTCAGCTACCAAATAGCAGAGACAATCGTAGCTGGTTGGTGCATGAAGAAGTTCACAGCAATGGCGTGGTTTTGGATGACAATTTCCTTGCCGATCCCGACATTCTAGCTGCAATTAGGAATCAGTCCACTGTTAATAAGACTTATCCTATTGTCAATACTGACAGAACAGTAGGCACAAGATTAGCAGGAGCGATCGCTTCCCAATACGGTGACAGTGACTTTGAAGGACAAATTAATCTCAACTTTACAGGTAGTGTTGGGCAAAGCTTTGGTGCTTTCAACCTCCCCGGCTTAATTTTGACCCTCGAAGGAGAGGCAAACGACTACGTAGGTAAAGGGATGCATGGTGGTGAGATCATCATCAAACCCCCAACAGATGCTACCTATAACGCATCACAAAATGTGATAGTTGGCAATACATGCCTCTATGGTGCTACTGGTGGGATGTTATTTGCCAACGGTCTAGCAGGAGAGCGCTTTGCTGTGAGAAACTCCAAAGGCGTAGCAGTGATTGAAGGCGCTGGGGATCATTGCTGTGAATACATGACAGGTGGTGTGATTGTCGTCCTCGGTAAAGTCGGACGTAACGTAGCCGCTGGAATGACTGGTGGACTGGCATACTTCCTGGATGAAGATGACTCATTTCGTGAGTTAGTCAACCCGGAAATTGTCAAAATCCAGCGAGTGATTACAGAAGTGGGTGCAAAGCAACTGCAAGAGTTAATTCAAACTCATGCAGAACGTACTGGTTCACCCAAGGCAAAGAAAATTCTGCAAAAATGGCAAGAATTTTTGCCGAAATTCTGGCAGTTGGTTCCGCCTTCTGAAGCTGATAGTCCAGAAGCTAATCCTGAAAAAACAACTGAGTTCAGTTTAGTGACTAGTCATTAAGTAGCTGGGCGTGAATAATTAAAGGCTCGTAGTAGGGGCTAGAGCCACTTACTACGAGCCTACTGATTAAGAAATAACGTATTATTAATTAAAAAATATAATTTTAGTTTTTAGCCAATTACTATTGACTAACTACCCATAATTAATAATTATTGCTTTTTGTTAGCAAGCAACTTTTGCTCAGTATCTTCCATTTCTAAAAGTTCTGGAATAGTCACAAAGCGATAGCCTTGCTTTCTAAAGTTGCTAATAATTTCTGGTAAAGCTTGCACAGTTCTGGAACGATTACCACCACCATCATGCATTAGCACAATACCACCAGGTTTTGAATCTTTAATCACGTTATCGATTAACTTTGGTACAGTTGGCAACTTGTAGTCTATGGAGTCAGCTGACCACATGACCACACTATATTTTTGGCCTTTAGCATAAGCAACTAATCCATTGTGTAGGTTGCCACCAGGCGGTCGGAACAGATTTGTTTTAGCACCTGTAATTTGATAAATTAGCTCTGTTGTACGATCAATTTCAAAAGCAGCAGCTTGTTGATTAAAGAAGTGATACCAGTGATGCCAAGTATGATTGCCAATGACGTGACCTTGAGCGACAATCTGCTTTCCTAATTCTGGATAATTTTTTAGGTTCTGCCCGACAACAAAAAACGTCCCTTTGATATTATTTGATTTCAGAATATCTAGCACTTGCCCTGTGGTTTCAGGCCAAGGGCCATCATCAAAGGTGAGAGCAATCACTTTCTCACTCTGAATGAGTTGTGCTGCTTTAACTATTGCCCCTTGAAAACGCGATGGTAAAGCGTATGATAATCCTTTTGTTTGTGCTTCTTGCTGCCAACTTGTAAGCATCGACGCCTTTAATTTCTCAATGCGCTGCTGAGTTCCTACCTTTGCAGCTACACGCTTTACATTTATACTTTGTCTACTTTGAGCCTCTGAAACATTTGGTCTTAAAAGCATCATGAAAGCAACGCTAAAAACACCACCTAATGCAAGCAGTGCAATTAATATTCCTTCTGGCCACAGAAACGACTTATTGTTTTCCACCTCATAGCTCCTTCAAAGATCGAACCATCAATCACGGTTATGACGGTACGTCATAGCACATGTTATTTAGATATTTAGATACCAGTTGCTTTCTGGTAATCATGAAAATTGAAATTGAGAATAACGGAAATTCAGAATCGAGAAGACAGACTATACTGCTTTAACTGAAATCTAGATGCTCTAGATTTGAAGGAGCGTTGAATATACGATACTTGGTAATATTGAACGTCACGTCAACCCACGTATAAAATACAAAGTCTGCACTTGCACGCTATTACCGCCAGCTCTAAGAAGGAGCACAATCAGATAATTAACCACACCCCAAAATCCTCTTAATAGGAGTTCTGAATTAGTTGCTGTTTTTCAATTCACCGCTAAGGCAGCATTATCCTTTCAAGTTTTATAGTTTTGCAAATAAGATGAGCTAAACTGTAAAGGCTACAATTTGCACTTTTCGCGAACTGAAGTTTTTATAGGCAGGCATTCCGACAGTAAAACTGTATGATTTACAACTTAGTAAATTATTTGATTAACATACAAAACTACTTAAGAGAGGCGGGGTATCTTTCAAAAAAGAGTCTAGTAAACTATTAGTTCTATTCTTGATAAGATATATTCTACTGCCTGCTGCTATTACTTCCTTTTTAAGAAAAAGTTAAATTTTCTACTGACAGAATGTTACCTTGTACCTTCTAGGAAATAGATCAGACGAAAATTGATTCAATATAGTTTCTCATTGCCAAGGGGCACTTATTCGTTAATGTAGATACTTTTGACTCATTCAGCAAAAACAATTCTATCGTCAGTTTGGTTCTCTTTTGAATGCTGATACTTTAGCCGAAATTACTAGTAGCTTTCTGTCTGTTAATGTTTTTCTCAGATAACTAAGGAGATTTATATCCTATTAATAGTACAATTTAATATTTACCGTCACCGTGTAATTACGGAAGTTAATCACATATATATGAGTAAGTTATCATAATTGCATTGCAATAGTATGGCGTCTATTTATCGAACCATTAAATTCTAGATTAAAATGTAATATTTTTTACTAAAAAACTTTACTTAGCTAAAAGTATGTATTTGAGTCACATTAGAATAGTAATTTTTATACCGTAATATCACTTAATACAACAAGACTCATATTTTGTTTTGAAAAAACTCAGCATGTATCTATTCATATCTTTCCTATTCACTCCCTAGGTAGGTAAGTTTAGAAAATCGGATTACTATACATATCAAAATATATTTTTTTGACAACTCAGACTTCAGCAAGACTGCACTCTGGCTTTTTTCGGTAAAGTGAAGTAGACATTGTTAGACATTCGGTAAATTGTTTTGCCACTCAACAAACAATTTTCTGCTCCAATAAAAAATCCATTGGCTGTATCACACTACCAGTGGCTCACTAACTTTTTTAGCAGGAGGAAGTAAAACTGAAAACTGCCTGATAGCTTGCCTTATAATTACACTAATTAGAATTAAGATTTTTAATTATTTATTTATAAATCCTAATCATTAGCTTATATTGCCTTAGACAGGTCATAGTTTATTTACAGTACTTTTGCTTATCTTTGCTAGATGCAATAAGTGTATTATTTAATATCTGTATGGGTTGACTTTAAACCCAGCTTTCCTATTAAAATACCTTTTGAGTCAAAATAATCAAGGTATTTGTCTTACTTCTTAAACTGGCTAGAAACTTTTATGATTCCTCACGAAAGTGATGTAGAAAAAGAGCGTGCGTCGTTAAAATTATGGCGTAGTTGGCAAGAAAATCTGATTTTAATTGCGATCGCATTGTCTTTGGCATTCCTAATCAGGACTTTTATCGCTGAACCCCGTTATATACCTTCTGATTCGATGTTGCCAACCTTACATACAGGCGATCGCTTGGTGGTAGAAAAAATCTCCTACCATTTTCACCCTCCCATAACTGGGGATATTATTGTTTTTCAGCCACCCGCAGAACTACAACGTCGAGGATATCCCAAAGACCAAGCCTTCATCAAGCGAGTTATTGGTCAGCCTGGTGAGGTAATTAGTGTTGCTTCTGGCAAAGTCTACCTCAATGGTCAACCTTTGGCAGAAGACTACATCGCGGAACCCCCAAATCAGCCATATCAACCAGTGAAAGTTCCAGAAGACGAATTTTTTGTGATGGGAGATAACCGCAACGATAGTAATGACTCTCGCTATTGGGGCTTTTTACCCAGAAAAAATGTCATCGGTCGGGCAACGTTTCGCTTTTGGCCTCTTGATCGAATTGGGTTCATTTAATCAATTTTAGATTTTGGATTTTTCCTTCAATCCAAAATTCAAAATTGTCAGAGTTAGGAGTTATTTAAAACTTCTAACTTCTAACTTAAAACGTTAAATAATACATCATCTGAGCGATCGCATCACCACTTAACTCCAACCGTCGCTGAAAATCAGCCAGGTTCCGATAAGGCCCTGCTGATTGTCGGTTTTGCACTGCTGCTTCCGCCAGAGACAAATCTATAAATGGAATTTGTGCTAACTTTTCAACTGTTGCTGTATTTGGGTTGACTAAATGGGTCGGATTTTCTAGAGATTCGTGGTCATAGTAAACAAAATTCAGCAGAGGCTTTAATGGCTCCAGGCGCGGCGCTGGTATAGCCAAAGCCGCAGCGATATCTTCAGTACAGTAAAATTTTACACCCGAACGCGAAAGTTCCACAAGCGATCGCGCTTGGTGAATTGACAAACCTGGTAGGCGTAACCAATCATCTACAGTGGCTTGATTAACATCAATGCGAATACCTAATTTTGCCGCTATCTGAATTTCTTCCCCAGATTGCAGGCGATAATAGGGATCGTTGAGGAGCTTGGCGCGGAGTTTTTGCAGTCTGGGGTTCAAAGGTAGCCAGTTATTCATGATTGTCGCTCACCTCAAGAAATCTGGTCTAGCAGTTGGCGGCGCTTTTGCTCAAACTCATACTCTGAAATCAGTCCATCCTGGCGCAGAGCATCTAATTCACGCATTGCATCAGCCATCGCTCCTACCTGATTACTTACCCTTTGTGAGTTTCTTGTTGCTGACTTACCTAGATTAAAATTACGATCAAAAGCTTCTTCATCTTGGGCTAGATACCACACTCCCTCAATGGCACTAGCTACCTTGGGGATCGGCGTCCAGGAAAGCAACACATACAAAATACCCCACAACGGCTGTCCCAAATAGAATTTATGTAATCCTGAAATTGTTAGTGTGCCAGAAAAAGCTAAAACAGCGGCAACACTTCGGCTTTTACGCTTAGTTAACATATTTCTAATAAATTTACCAATACCACAGTTCGACAATCAGACAGTCAACTACCCTGCTTTGCCCTTCAGACTTTTAGAATTAATTTAGTACTTGAAGAAATTTGAGTAAGTTTCACATGACTGTGCATTGAGCTTTGATGCTAATTTTAAGTTTTTAACAGCTTTATTACTACTATGTCACAGACCTTCCTACCGCCAAAATGGCTTGAACAGCTTTGTGATCCTTACGCTGTGCTAGGAATTTCTGTGATTGCTGATGATCGCCAGATTTTTAAACGCTATCACAGTTTAGCCAAGCTGCTACATCCCGATCGCAATGCCAAAAACTGTAATCCAGACCAAGAATTAGCTACGGCAATATTTAGCCATTTAATCAATCCAGCTTATCAACAGCTGAAACATCGACAGAAGCGCTTGATTGCGATCGCAATGCTGCGATCAGACGCAAGAGTTTCAGAGCAGAAGCCTTTGTCTTCTCAAAGTGCCATAGCTCAGGAAATGATAGAAATGTCTACACCTCAAGCAGAATTATTTTACGAAGAAGCGATCGCCTGTTATGCAGAAGCTCAATATAAATCACTAGATCAGTTTTATCAGGTGACGCAACAAATTACTATACTGAATTTGGTATACTTACGGTTGCATAAACCAGACCTATTCCTACCGCAAAAAGCTGCTCCCATCATCTCTGAGATAAAAGTCAAGCCAGTTGAATTGACATTATCTGAAAAAACTGATGGCAAACCAGTTTTGACAAACTACGCTCAACGCCATTACCAGCGAGCTATTGAATACGTCAGGCTAGCGAATTGGCCCCTAGCTGTGCAAGAACTGCGTGATGCCATCAAGTTAGAGCCAAATAACAGCGACTATTATGCTGTATTAGGTATGGTACATCTCAAACAAAAATTTATGGGGATGGCTAGGGTTTACATCTATCAAGCATTAAAACTGAACCCGCAAAATTCACTAGCCTTGAAATACGCTCCCGGTCTGAAAATTCAACCGAGTGAAAACACCAATCCTAAATCAATGGCTAAAGCTATAAGTATTGCGGCTTTATTAAGTCGGTTTACACAAAAGAAAGGTTCTCAAGTCAAGTGTTGAAATTTCGGTAACAAACCGTACTAAAACCGAAGCTTTGTCACTAGATTACTCCCCTAGACTAAAATAATAAATAGAAGTAAAACTATTAAGCTACTGAGTCTGGACACTCAGTTTAATATAAGCAATATGGGATTCTTCGATTCTGAGATAGTTCAGCAAGAAGCAAAGCAGCTGTTTGAGGATTATCAAGCGCTAATCAAGCTTGGTAACAACTACGGCAAATTTGACCGCGATGGCAAAAAGCTGTTTATTGAGCAAATGGAAGCCATGATGGATCGATATCGCATCTTTATGAAGCGCTTCGAGCTATCCGAAGATTTTATGGCACAAATGACAGTAGAACAACTGAAAACACAATTAGGTCAGTTCGGTGTTACCCCGCAACAAATGTTTGACCAAATGCACCTTACTTTAGAACGGATGAAAGCCGAGCTAGAGAAACAGGCTTAGTCAATTTTAGATTTTAGATTTTGGATTAATTGCCAATCCAAAATCCAAATTGTGGTGGAAGCGCATCAAAGGTGCGACCTAAAAGCCAAAATTATTGTGACTTGGGCCGAGAAAACTGGGAAGGTGACTTAAAGTTTTCTACTGGTACGTTCTTAAGTGCTTTCTCCATAAAATCTTTCCAGATGGGAGCAACCATACCGCCACCCGTCGCACGGCTAGCTAATTGTCTATTGTCATCCCTCCCCACCCAGACAGCAGTTGTTAGTTGTGGCACAGTGCCCACATACCAGATATCCTTTTCTGAGGAAGTTGTACCCGTCTTTCCAGCACTTGGGCGAGCGATCGCAGCACCTTTACCAGTACCATTAGTAACTACCGTTCGCATCACATCGATAATTGCTGCTGATGCCCAAGGATCTAGAACTAGCTGGGGTTTAGGGGTGTTATCTAGTAACACGTTACCACTACTATCGGTGACACGAGCAATTACAGTTGGTGGAGATTGCCAGCCATAATTAGCAAAGGTAGCATAGGCGCTAGCCATTTCTAGGGGAGTGACACCAATTGCACCCAGAGGTAGGGAGGTAACAGGTTCCATCGGACTCATGATTCCCAAGGTACGGCAAGTTTCGATTACTCTATTCATGCCAACAGCCTTACCAATCTTGATCACAGGAATGTTGCGCGACTGGGCTAAAGCTGTGCGGATTGGCATAGGCCCGCTAAAACCCCCATCATAATTTCTGGGAGAGTAGCGACCACTACCATCTTGATAGCTGACTGGAGAATCTATAACCGTTGAGTCCGGCCCATATTTACCAGTAGCGAAAGCAGCATAATAGACAAACGGTTTAAAAGAAGATCCAGGCTGCCGTTGAGATTGAGTTGCACGATTGAATTCACTGGTCTTAGGATCTACACCGCCCACTAGTGCTTTAATAAAATGCGTGCGCGGATCAATTGCCACCAAGGCGATTTGATTCTTAGATAATCCCTGCCCAAGCAGCGATTTATGCCACTTACCGACAGTTTCCTCTGCCATCATTTGGAAGTTGGCGTCAACTGTAGTTTGTACCCGCATCCCGCCTTTGAGTAGTGTCTCACGCCCAAACTTCTTAGCCAACTCCTGCGCCACAGTATTGGTTACATAGGGGAGGGCACTACCTTGAAACGATTTGATTCTACCAAGTTTGATTTCTTGCTTGAGGGCACTGTCGTACTCTGACTGGTTGATCCAGCTTAATTCCAGCATCCGTCCCAGCACTTCTTTTTGCTTTTGTTTTGCCAGTTTCATACTCGCAAACGGGCTGAATTCTTCTGGTGCTTGGATTAAACCCGCCATCATCGCTGACTCACCCAAACTTAAATATTCTGCTGATTTATTAAAGTAACTGCGGGCTGCCGTTTGTACACCATAATTGTTATGACCCCAATAAACTTGATTGAGGTACATTTCTAAAATTTGGTCTTTAGTGAGAATTTGCTCTAACCGAATTGCTAGCACTCCCTCCGCTAACTTCCGGGTAAAGGCACGCTTGCGAGATAAAAATAGGTTTTTTACCAATTGCATAGTAACAGTAGAGCCACCCTCTTTGACTCCACCTGCGACAGCGTTAACGACTACGGCACGTCCAACACCAGTGGGGTTGATACCGTGGTGATCGTAGAAGTGGCTATCTTCACTTGCTAACACTGCCCGTTTGAGATTCGGGGAAATTCTATCTAGGGGTACGACTTCCCGGTTGGCTTCTCCGTGAATACTCGTTAAGAGTTTGCCCTTAACGTCATAAATGTAAGTCGTTTCTGAGGGAAAGAAGTTACGTAGCTGTCTCACATCTGGCAAATTACGGAAACTGATGGCTAAACCAACCAGTCCTCCGGCTACAATGGAACTTGCCAGCATGGTGATTGAGAGGAGAGTACCGCCAGTTACCTGACCGACTCCTTTCAAAAACTCAAAACCTGATGAAGCCCGACGCTGTGGCTGTTTATCTTCAAAAGTCCTAGACGACGACACGGCTATTTCACTTCCTCACTTGTAAATTTAACTGTAATTGATTGGGTGAAGCAAGGCGGTTAATTTTTTGCAATTATAGTAGTTTGGCAGATGAGAAAGTGGATAAATTGCCAGTGAATATAACCAACTTAACTTCTAGTGTGCAAAACGTAGCTAATAATGAGTCTCTTAGTATGACACCAGATTTTGCTTGGCTGCGTCGTGGTGTAGTAGAAGTTTTCCCACAATCAGCTGATGTTAACAGCGAAAGTTTAGAAAGGCTCTTACTAACTACAAACCAACCTTTGAGGGTCAAATTGGGGATTGACCCGACGGGTACTGATATTCATTTAGGTCATAGCATACCAGTACGAAAACTGCGAGGTTTTCAAGATGCAGGCCATACAGCAGTTTTAATTATTGGCGATTTTACAGCGCGGATTGGCGATCCAACTGGTAAGTCTGAAGTGCGTCGTCAGCTTACAGAAGCAGACGTAGTGCAAAATGCTCAGACTTATCTTGATCAAGTACGTCCTATCTTGGATTTTGACACACCAGGAAGGTTAGAGGTGCGTTATAACTCCGAATGGCTCTCTGGACTAAACTTAGAGAAAATTTTAGAGTTACTCTCCACGATGACGGTGGGGCAGATGTTGGCGAAGGAAGGATTTGCCGATCGCTATAAAAAAGAGAATCCGATTTTTATCCATGAGTTCCTGTACCCGTTAATGCAAGGTTTTGATTCGGTTGCAGTTGAGGCAGATGTGGAATTAGGTGGGACTGATCAAAAATTTAACATTGCTGTAGGCAGAGATTTGCAGCGCCATTTTGGTCAAAAGCCCCAATTTGGGATGCTGTTGCCAATTTTGATTGGCACAGATGGGGTGCAAAAAATGTCTAAGTCTTTAGGTAATTATATCGGATTGTCAGAACACCCAGGGCAAAAGTATCAAAAGTTGCAAGGAGTTCCCGATCATCTGCTGGAGCAGTATTTTGAACTATTGACGGATTTACCTTTGGATCAACTGCCAGAAAATCCCCGCGATCGCCAAACACTCTTAGCATGGGAAGTTGTGAAACAGTATCACGGGGAAACCGCAGCCCAAGAGGCAAAAGAAGCAGCCCAAAGCGGCGGTAAGGAAGGCGCAGTTCCAGAATTTTCTCTAGCTGGCGTACAGCAATTTCCTACTAAGTTAGCGTATATTCTCAATGTCAGTGGCTTGTGCAAAAGTACAGGTGAAGGAAAGCGGAAAATTCAAGAGGGTGGAGTGCGCTTAGATGGCGATCGCATTACTGATGCTGATACCACTTTCGATTCTCCTAGTGAATTACAAGGTAAGGTTTTACAAGTTGGGAAAAATAAGTTTGTGCGTTTAGTGCCTTGAATGGAGAATGGGGAGTAGGTAATGGGGAATAGTCAACAGGCAGAACAACGAATTATTGTGGCTTTGGATGTGCCGGATGAACAAAGTGCGATCGCTCTTATAGATCAGCTACCTCAAGTGGTTTGGTGGAAAGTCGGTTTAGAGTTATTTACCAGCACTGGCCCGAAAATCCTAGAAGAACTAAAGTCCCGACAAAAGCGCATTTTCTTAGATTTAAAGTTTGATGATATCCCCAATACCGTTGCTGGTGCTTGCCGGAGTGCAGCTAGATACGGAGTGGATTTACTGACAATTCATGCTACTGCTGGTAGAGATGCCCTGAAAGCTGCAACTGAGGCGGCACAGGAAGGGGCTGTAAAAGCAGGTGTAGAACCACCAAAGTTAATTGCTATTACTTTGCTAACAAGCATTTCTGCTAGGCAGTTGGCATTTGATTTAAAAATACCTCTGGAATTGCCAGAATATGCTCTAGAAATGGCACTGCTGGCTCAAGAATCTGGTTTGGATGGGGCAGTTTGTTCACCTCAAGAGGTGGCACAGTTGCGACAAACTTGTGGAAATAACTTTTTGCTAGTTTGTCCGGGAGTACGACCAACTTGGGCAGATAATGCAGATCAAAAGCGATCGCTCACCCCAGCGCAAGCCATTAAAGCTGGCGCAGATTACCTAGTAATTGGGCGTCCCATCACTACTGCTACTGAGCCTGAGTTAGCCTGGAAAAGGATTTCTGAGGAGTTAACCACGGTGGCATGAAGCTAAGAGTCAGTGAGAAACTGGGGAACAGAGTGCAGGGTGTAGGGGAGAATAATCTTGCGCCTTCGCTCAGGAAGAAAAATTATAGTTGGCTTTTAGTTTGTGGCTTCTGGGTTTTAGTATCACATAGCCTTGCTTACCCAGCGTTATCGACAAACCTCTCCTCTAAACCTTTGGTGCTAGCACAAAGGGAAAATGTCAATACTGGCGTGAAGTCTTTGTGTTCTGAGCAAAATTTAGAAACATTAACTACACAACTACTCCAAGATTTGCCTAGTTATACAAATCGCGCTAGTCAACGCGCCCGCCGCCTCAGTAGAAGCAGTGATGTTTATAGTTATATGCTAGTGGCAGGAAGACCTGAGTTTACTCCTCTGCCCCTTAACCTTGAAGAATATAGTGCAGATGCGCCTAAAAGCTCTGCATCAGGAATTGAGCAAGTTTTCTTTACTACCTTAGAACGGCAGTACATAGGAAAGAAACTTGTAGAATTGCAGCAATTCCACTGGCTATTGTTGACTAAAACTAAAAGTGGTTGGCAACTAGTGATGATGTTTTCTCAAACTGGTTCCCCTTCAGCACAACAGCCACTATCCCCACCACGCGATAGTAGTAAGGGTACTGTTGCCCAAGGAGTTAAAGCTTGGTTACGCGATTGTCAAGCTGGAAGTGTACGACGGTTGCGTGCTGTAAATCGAGGAGACAAAATTGAACCGTTAAGATCAAAGTAGAACAGCTATAACTCGAACAAAAATGCCTTGCCTCTAAGATATTTGCTACAGAAGCTTTCACTAATATAGGGTACAGTTTCTAATAAGAAATTGTGTTCATTTGGCTGCGACGCTAAAAAAGCAAAATTGTTTATTATTGCTCCGAGAAAGAACGCCTCCAGGATACTCTGATAATCATCGCGCAGTTGACACACGCTTTGATATCCGCTGACGAACGATCTACGGTTTTCGGGAAACAGATGCAGCAGTGTATGAGCAATGTCATAAAGGTAGTAGCCAAAGCCACAACAGGAAAAGTCGATAGCCCGCGCCTTACCTACATAAAAGATGTAATTATTTTCATTCAGGTCTGCGTGAATCAAACCCCAATTGGTACGTGTTTTTTCTAGTGCTGTCATCACATTACTAATTTGCTGAACGACACTCTCAAGCACAGCGAAATCAGTCAGAGATATCGTACCAGCATCTATTAGCGATCGCAGCTTCATTAGTGAGGCGTGTAGTTGCTCCCAGTCATATTTTGGTCGTGTGAAGCTTGAAGGCAATTCCCAAAGGCTGGCGTGCTGGTGTAACTGAGCCATAAGTTCCCCGATTCCCCTAGCCTGCATCGCTGTAGGTTCAGTGTCGAGAGGGGAACCATCGACCCACTTTAGTAATGTACAGTTGAGCGTTCGGCTAGTCTCATCAATTGGGACAGAGGTAATAAAACTGCCACTGAGGTTCTGTACTGGGTATGGGACGACCAAATCTGTATCTCTATGCAACGCAGTCAGCCACATGAGTTCTGACTCAATGACGGCATTTTGTTGCCAAATGCGATCGCGGAACTTAGCGTTCGGATAATGGATACGGAGAAGAAATAACCCTTGCTCATCATTTTCTTCAGATGTCGCAAAATTTTGATTATTCCGAGTGTCAACGCGAAACGTCACATTTTCGCTATGACCCAAGAATACTACTTGATCTGCACTGAGATTGTACTGAGCCAGCGTAGTTGAAGCGAGACTCTTCCAATCGATTTTGCTCTCCATCAATTTCCGATTCAGATACTTATTTCAAACAAAATAAATGTACATCACCCAACTAGCTTGAATCAGTGAAATTTCGCCTATGTCTTTGGGAAGATTTTGAGGAAAAATAGCTGATAAACAGCTAAAAAAAGCAGACATTATTTAAAATCTCAGACTGGCTTGAATTTAAGCGTTGTAACTCCTGTTTTTTGGCGATAACATGAGGATAAGTTTATTTCAAGCTTCTCAAACCGCGTTTAGCGACAGTTTTTTTATGGACATTCAGTTAATCAACATCGGCTTTGGTAACATTGTGTCTGCCAACCGAGTAGTTGCCATTGTCAGTCCAGAGTCTGCCCCGATTAAGCGGATTATTACCGATGCACGGGACAGAGGTCAACTGATTGATGCAACTTACGGTCGTCGGACTAGGGCTGTAATTATCACCGATTCCAGCCACGTAATTCTCTCAGCGATTCAGCCGGAAACGGTAGCAAATCGCTTTGTGATTTCCCGTGAACATCAAACTGTAGATAATTAACTAGTACTCAAACAACCCAAATTTGCTGGGTGAGGGTGGGAAGTAGGGAGTAGAGACAAGTGTTTTCTTTCGTTTTGTCAAATTTTTGGCTGCCTAGCAAAGTTGCTTTGGTGGACTACTAACAGTAAACTAACAATCCCAAATCCCATTTCTATTTGCACCGTATCGGCAGTAACATGTGAATTAGACAAGCTTTCTGTCACCCTTGCTACAAATTCTTTAGTTACTAGTGGACTAGACCAAGAACACAATACTAATGAATAATATCTATTGATTGATTCACAGGTTGAAGGGATGATGCCAGTTTTACCCATCCAGAGTAGTGCTACTACCGAAGAATGCTTACATTTAGGCAGGTTAATTGTTTTAACTGGCCCCAGTGGGGTCGGTAAGGGCACTTTAATGCGATCGCTCCTAGAGCGTCATCCAGAACTCTATTATTCCGTATCCGTGACGACACGTTCTCCCCGTCCAGGGGAAATTGATGGTAAAAATTATTACTTCATCAGCCGCAGCAAGTTTGAACAATTAGTTGCTGAAGGTGAATTTTTAGAATGGGCAGAGTTTGCTGGTAACTATTACGGCACACCCCGTGAAGCTGTACTTAACCAAATTCATTCCGGTAAGTTGGTGGTGTTGGAAATTGAACTAGAAGGGGCAAGACAAATTCGTGCTTCCTTCCCCAGTGCCCTCAGCATTTTTATTTTACCGCCTTCCTTTGATGAATTAGAGAAACGAATCCGCTCTCGTGCCCAAGACTCCGAAGAAGCGATCGCCCGTCGTCTACTCCGCGCCCAAGAAGAAATCCAAGCCGCAGATGAATTTGATATTCAAATCGTTAATGACGATTTTGAAACTGCTTTAAATGACATTGAAACGGTTTTGTTTAAATAAGTTAGGAGTTAGGAGTTAGAAGTTATAAATTTAAACTCCTAACTCCTAACTCCTAACTGCTAGTAATTAACCAAATAAACCTTGAATTAGTGCCAAATTACTAGTCAAAAAGTAAGCAACTACTGCACCACCAATACCACCAATCAAAAAAGAACTGGCGAAGTTGTTCCAGCTTTCTTTAGAGTTAAAAGCATCTGCTGGAGGGTTGGGTACGGTAACGCTAGGAAGTGCTTTGGGAGGATTGCTATTGGAATACAGAGATAGACAAGCTGTAAGTACAACAACCAAGCCTATGGCTCCCAATAATCCAGCTAAGTTAGCATTACCTGTGTCCCGCAGTGGACCCAATTTGGCAAAGGGGCCAAATAGTAAGTAACCATGAGCCATGCCAACTTCTAAACCCCGTCTGGAAGGAGTCAAACCTGCGCGATAGGCAGGTAAATTATTAATGAATCCCTTGATCAAGGGAGAAGAATTAACCGGGGTTTCTAGGTTGCCTAGTTGAGGATCGCCGAATGCGGGAAAAACAACTTCCCGATTTCTTGGATCGCTGGGAAGATTCTTTGATGCATCTACTGCTTGTGCCATATTTTATGTTCAGCCTCTAAATTAAAATGGTGGCATTTTTATATTAATAATAATTGTGGCTAAAGATGTCTTTTTGCTAGGAAGTTTAGAAAAATTAATTTAGCTAGTTTTAAAACTGTGAAACTCGCGATCTGTAAACAGAATCACGAGTTTCAAAAAACTATTTTTGCTGACTATTTTGGTGATAATTCTGCTTAACTAAGCTGAATACATCCACTACACAATATTAGGCAAAACACAAGAAATTCAACTGTGCTAAATCCAATTTTCCACTTACGGTAGTGGGTGGAAAAGTAGGTCGGGGAAAAAGCGGTTGAATTCAATCAAGATACCTGCTGTGATTGTCAGCCAGATGGTAGCTGCCACAGGCGCTGTAGAAATGAATTTAATCAAATAAGATGATTGATCGCCTTTGTCTGCCATGAATTTAGTCTCCAAAACGAATGAATTAGTTAAGCTGATTTAGCGTGGAGAAACGGGGATTTCTGAATCCTTGGCTGCTAACTTACCAGAGAGAAGTTCTTGGACTGCTGCTGCTGGCCAAGCAAAGCCTGAGAGGATGATGGGTAGTGCCAAACCAAGATCGATTTGGATTTCTTTGAGTTCAGTGTCAGATTCCTTTTTGATTGCTTGCAGATAGGCACGACCTACCCAACCAATCCAACCAGCAATATATAGAAACAGAATGCTAGGGATCAAAAAGTCACCAGCACGATCCAGACGACCATCAACAATCAAGTGGGGATACCCTTCAGGGCCGCATAGCGCCTGAGAATAACGCTCAAACCGCTTTTTCCCTGATTGGGGGTCAGCGGTGGTATTACGGGCATTAGCTGCTAGCTCTTGGAAAGCGGGATTGTCTTTACACGGTGTCAAATTAGCCCCTAAAGCTTGTGCTGGGGGGGCAAAATTGAACCAAAGACTAATCGCTAACATCAAAGCAAACAATCGTCGCATAGAGTTGTTTCCTTTTATTACAAAACAAGAAGTTCTTTGTACAAAACGAAGCGGCTTGTACAGTTGTTTATTTGCATAACTAGGAAGTCATCATACTCTTGGGTGGGAACCGAGTAAAGTTTAAGTAAATAAAAGTTAAAGCTTCTCAACCAAAATTAGTGCTGAGTGCTGAGTAACGAGCGCTGAGTATAAGAATTGTTGTTGTAGGGTAGAAAAGAAGCAAGATTTTCTCTTCACTATTCAGGACTCAGCACTCAGCACTCTCAATGACAACCGTTTTAGCAATAGAAACCAGCTGTGATGAAACTGCCGTCGCAATTGTTAACAATCGTAAAGTTTGTAGCAGTATCGTAGCCTCGCAAATTCCAGTCCATCAGCAGTATGGTGGGGTAGTGCCAGAAGTAGCGTCTCGCCAGCACTTGGAAACAATCAATGAAGCGATCGCTCAAGCCTTAGAGCAAGCCCAACTAGACTGGGGAAAAATTGACGCAATTGCCGCCACTTGTGCCCCTGGACTTGTAGGTGCGCTGTTGGTGGGGTTGACTGCTGCTAAAACCCTAGCGATGGTACACAACAAGCCATTTTTGGGAGTTCATCACCTCGAAGGTCACATTTATGCAACTTACTTAAGCGAATCAACTTTAAATCCCCCTTTCCTTAGTTTATTAGTTTCAGGCGGACATACAAGCTTGATTTATGTCAAAGATTGTGGTATCTACGAAACATTAGGACAAACCCGTGATGATGCAGCGGGTGAGGCCTTTGATAAAGTGGCGCGATTGTTAAAGCTGGGTTATCCCGGTGGGCCAGTGATTGACAAGTTGGCACAACAGGGAAATTCTCAAGCCTTTGCCTTACCGGAAGGAAAAGTTTCTCTACCTGGTGGGGGGGTTCATCGTTATGATGCGAGTTTTAGTGGGTTAAAAACAGCTGTTTTGCGTTTAGTGCAGCAGTTAGAGAAAGATGGTGGACAAGTGCCAGTGGCAGATGTAGCAGCTAGCTTTCAGGATACCGTAGCGCGATCGCTAACCAAAAGAGCGATCGCCTGTGCCCTAGACTATAGTCTAGACACAATTGCCATTGGTGGCGGTGTAGCAGCTAATAGCGGGTTGAGAAAAAATCTCCAAGCCGCCGCCATTAAACATAACCTACGCGTCCTATTCCCACCTCTAAAATTCTGTACCGATAACGCCGCCATGATCGGCTGTGCCGCCGCTGACCATCTATCCCGTGGTCATACATCGCCCCTCACACTAGGGGTTGAGTCTAGGTTAGCGCTCACTCAGGTGATGAAGTTGTATCAACCTATTGAGTAGTTATTTGTCATTTGTCATTTGTCATTTGTAACCACTAATGACCAATGATCCTCAAGAGTATTGACTAATGATTACTGTACATAGATAGCGGGGCGTTTAGCCCAATCCCCAATCCCAATCCCAATCCCAATCCCAATCCCCAATCCCAATCCCAATCCCAATCCCCAATCCCAATCCCAATCCCAATTCCCAATTCCCAATTCCCAATTCCCAACAACTAATGACTCTTGCCATTGACTATCGCCCGGATGTGATTAGCCACTTCATCCGGCTGCTCCAACATAGCCAGATGTCCGCAATTAGGAATTTCCAGAACATTATCACCACAATATTGGAACAGTCTGTGAAAGCTGGCTAAATGGCGCACATACTTGGGTTCCATAACCTTGTCTTCCGCGCCAGCCAAAAAATACACTGGCTGCTTCAGTTGGGATACTAGCTCAGGTAAACGATTGATTTCTTCTTCCGTTGTGGAGTCTAACAGAGTTCCCAGAGCCGCTTCTGGGTCAGCCACGACGAAATCAATTACCCGCTGACGTGCCCAATAGCGCTCCAAAGGACGAGCCACACTCGCTCTAGTAAACAGCAAATCAATCAAAGGCACTTGGGACAGCCAGCGCGGGCGGACTTGCAAAAATTTCTGACCCGCCGAGCGAAACTGCTCAAAGGCTTCTTTGAGGTAAATACCACCACCAGCGTTGATACAGATAACTCCCTTAACACACTCAGGTATTTGGTCTGCTCCCCAAAGAGCGATCGTCCCACCCAACGAGTGACCAATTAGCCAAGCACTCTTAATATTTAGCTGTTTCAGAAGAACTGCTAAATCCTGAGCATAGGCAGCAGGAGTGTAAATAGAATCGAAAGGTGAGCCAAGCGCACTACTGGAGATGGGCGTCAGGCTCAGAGACGTTTGTGCTCGACTAAAATCAGTTTTTACCTGGGATTGCGATTCACCAAAACCCCGCAAATCATAGGAAAGGCACTGCAAATCATCTGATAGGCGGGAAATCACAGGTTGCCAATATCCACGGCTATTAAGCCAACCGTGGATAAATACTAAAGCATGGGGGCAGGAAGTGGGAGCCGTTAGCTCGTATGCGTGTGGAACGCCCAAGATTTCGATAGTTGCCATACTTATATCGTACCCTTAAGGGCGGGTGCGACTAAATACGGAGTGCGAAGAGTTAAAAATTAGGAGTGAGGAATTATTAATTTTTAATTACGAATTACGAATTATTTAACTCATAACTCCTCACTTTTTTCATTTACCTAGCAACCTCTGTCGCACTCCTTCAGCAATTTTGTGACCCAGATATTCAGGAATGAGGCTTTCATTTGGCCCCAGCAAGTAGAGAATTAGCCGTGTACGTCCGCGCCAAACTAGTAAATTGGCATTGACTACCAAAAGGTCTTCCTGCCAGATGGCGTACATCACTTTGTAGAATAATCCTGGTTGATTATCGGCTTCAATCACTAGTGCGGGGAGATGAAAGACCGGATCGACATAGAACTCAGTTTGTACCTGTTCTAAGCCAGTGTCAAGATTGAATTCTACTGCCAGCATCTCTTCTACCTCAAACCGACCTCCCAAAGCCTCGCGAATGGCGCGACAGACATTTTCTGCGGTTTTCTCGGTCAAGGCTTTACTACCACGAGACACCAAAAGTTTGATAAAAACTAACATTGGCGGACGGATCTGACCGTATAGACTCAAACCGTGGATAGTCAACCCATAAGCTGCTAGTACACCAAAAATATCGCTGAGGAGAAAAGACTGGTTACGGTAAGCAAAATGCAGGGCACTTTTGCTACCTTCCGGTTTCAGTTCAATCACAGCGCGTCTAGTTTTATAGAGACGGTAGGCTAGCCGCAAATTTTGCAGTTGAATTTCACTGCTGACGAATTGCTCATAAAACTGGGGAAACGCTCGGTTAAAGCGCTTTAGGAGTTCCAGTGTCGAAGATTTTAAACCAGAAGCCATTGTTAAAGGTAAGACTCGCTTGCTTTCGTCACCTGGGGACTGGGTGTTGGGGATTGAGGGCTGGGATGGGGGACTGGGAATTGGGGACTGGGGGGACAAGAAATAGAGTGTTCTTAATACCCAATGCCTAATGCCCAATCCCTTGTATACAATTCACTCCTAAGCTAACGTGCATTTAAGTTCTATACGAGTAATTCCCAGGATTAGGTTTTTCCATTTTGAATTTTGAATTTTGAATTACTTATTATCCTTCCCTTTTGATGAATTTCTCCTAGCCTCTACAACAAAATGCTAAAGTTGAAAATGATTGGTGTGAAACACGCTTTAACTGGCTGTTACCATTACAAATCCCGAAAACAACCGAAAAACTTTGAGTGTAAAGGGTAGTAAATGGGGGAAGCTATGTTAAACATGAATCAACACTCCTGAGAGTGGAAACCAATTCAGTTATACTACCCGAACCACGTTGGCATGGGTTTTTGGAAAACTTGGTTTAGTACTCCTGAATCTATAGCGACAACTAGGACAAACCCCTTTGAAGAGCATACAGCGGCAGCTGCGGGCAACTCCAGTAGCATTAGCGAAGCTTCTTCAAAAGAGTCTCGGATCGTCTTTAGCACGGAACGAGACATTGACCTATATGAGCTAGAAGAACTCTGTGATGCAGTTGGTTGGTCGCGTCGTCCTCTAAGAAAAGTGAAAAAAGCTATTGAGCATAGTTTTCTCGTCGCCTCAATGTGGCAGGTAAGAGGAAACCAAAAGCGGCTCATTGGTTTTGCACGGGCTACCTCAGATCACGCGTTTAATGCCACAATTTGGGATGTGGTGGTTCACCCAGACTTTCAAAGTCAAGGACTGGGTAAGGCGCTGATGAAATACGTTCTCAAAAAACTTAGGAGTGAAGAAATTAGTAATGTCACTCTCTTTGCTGACCCACATGTTGTAGATTTCTACCGAACTATGGGGTTTATGGCTGATCCAGAAGGCATCAAAGGCATGTTCTGGTATCCTCACTAGCGCTCAATCCAAATAAAACCCGATTCGCACAAGAAAATCAGGTATATTAGTACAAAACTATTACTTTAATTTGGTTTGACAAGGTTTAGCCGACGAACAAACAAGTATATCTCTTGTAAAACTAAGTCGGCAGAAAAACCTTTATCAGTGTAAGGATGTAATCTAGCTCGTCTTTACAGAAGATAAAAGATATTAGGCATAAGCCGTTTTATCTGATATAATTAAATTAATGCCTTGTAAAAAGTGCGATCGCTTTGATGGGGAGTTAAGACCAAACCAAAAAAGTGGATAAGTCTAACCGGGATGTAGCGCAGCTTGGTAGCGCGCCTGCTTTGGGAGCAGGATGCCGCAGGTTCAAATCCTGTCATCCCGATTTAATTAATAGAGTTAAAGCAGACAAACTGGTTTTTTTGCTGATACATGCAGTTTAATTGCGTGTTTTTGCCGGGGATATCAATTAGGCTGTTCTGCTGTTGCGTTAGCTGTTGAAGCCTAACAGGCGAATTTAGTCCTTAAGCAGTAAGTTATTTCTGATACTGAGCTTTGTATAGGACTCATATTTGATTTCTGAAAAAACTCAGTACAACTAAGAAGCCTTCTTGACTGTTGCCTGTTGCCTATTCCCTATTGCCTGCCTATCGCGCTTGCGCTGCGCTTCGCGCACCACGCAAATTAGTTCAGAAATCAAAGCGGATTCCTATATATCTTTGAGAAGATATTAAACCAATCCCAGATGGAACGATTGATTAAGCAATAGCGTCACCCAATATTAGAAAAAGCCGATAGAATGGCATTTATCATCTCCAAGGTCGGAGAGATGGAGAGACTTTTCACTGTTTGAGAAGACATATAATAGGCATCTACGGCGTTTCGCGGTGAATAGCGGAGCTAAACCGAGAAAAACACAACGTTAGCACAGCCAATTTCTGAAAACGATACTATAGCAACCCTAAACAGTTGGGGAACATTGGATTTTGACCGTTGATGTTTAACACCCAACCTCAACGCGCACAATGAATTTTTCACAACTGAAATAGATTGCTATATAACTAAAGCTAGTTGGTGCTGTGGAAATCCAACCATTTGTTTAATTTAATTGGACTATTGATGCGAGGAGCAGTCATGAAATCATTTATTCGCTTGGGCGCAACATTGGGTATAGCTGGCAGTGTATTTTTAACTGGGCTTTCAGGAATCGGCAATCTACCAGGAATAGGCAATCTAGAGGCGATCGCGTTGCCACAAGATCAGGTAGTTAAAAAGCTCCAAGAAGTACCTGTATTCACGCTTACCAATCCGAAAGGCGAATTCGTAGTTCTTTCCAGAAACAACGCATCCAAGCCGGTTTCACAAGTAGGATTTTTTATTAGCAAGCAAGATGCTCAAAAATTCCTTGACAATCGCCTGAAAAAAGAAAATCCCCAGTTGGCAAATACCCTACAGGTTAGACCTTTGTCCCTGGCAGACTACTATAAAATAGTGCAAGAAAGCAAAAAGAAACCAGACTCTGTAATTTATACTTTAGTCCCGACTCAACAACAGGTAGCTTCGGCGACAAGTATGCTCAATCAAAATGGTAAAAAAGGGGAGCAATTCAATGGTATTCCCTTATTTGTACCCAAATTTAAGAAAGATAATAGCTATCTGACCATTCCCGTTGCCAAAGGTAACGAGCGGTACATCCCCTTCTTTTTTGAGAAAGAGCAAGCAGTGGCTTTGTTAGACGAATTCAAGAAAGCCGTGCCAAAGGAAGCAGAAAACACTGAAATTCAGGTAGTGGATTTGTACGGTGTTATGGAGGCTCTCAATAGCAGCAGCGATCCTAGCATCAATAAAATTGTTCTCTATCCATCACGGGAGTCGATCAATTTTATTCGCTCCCTTTCGCCGAATCAATCACCAGCCGCCAAGCCTGCTGCCCCCGCTCCGAAAAAATAACGGATATGCGTTCCAAGGTTGAGGTATGGGGGAGAAACATCTGATAGTTTCTGGTTTACAACTTTGGCAGTGGCGAAATGCAGCTCTTGAAGCAGCGATCGCCACTGATGTCCCACCAGCAGAGGTAGATTGGCTGCTGCTAGAAGTTGCTAGCTTAGACCGCTTGGCACTGCGTTTGGAGTCTTTTAAAAACTGGCCGCAAATTCAACTGCAATTGCCTTTAGAAGAGTTAGACCAGTTGTGGCAGAGGCGATTAAATGATCGCTTGCCAGTGCAGTATATTGCGGGAGTTACACCTTGGCGTAACTTTCAAATCGCGGTGTCGAGTGCGGTTTTGATTCCTAGACCAGAGACAGAGTGCTTAATTGATTTAGCGGCAGCATCTGCTAGCAATGCTTCAGGACGCTGGGCAGATTTGGGTACTGGGAGTGGAGCGATCGCACTGGGATTAGCAGATGTCTTGCCAAAAGCAACAATTCATGCAGTTGATTACAGTTTAGAAGCTCTGGCGATCGCACGAAGCAACGCCGATAATTTGGGTTTTGCTGACCGGATTAAATTTTATCAAGGTTCTTGGTGGGAGCCACTGGCATTCTTAAAAGGTCAGTTCAGTGGTATGGTGTCGAACCCCCCTTACATACCCACCAGTACCTTACCTAGTTTGCAACCAGAAGTAGTTAACCATGAACCACATCTAGCTTTGGATGGTGGCGATGATGGCTTAGATTGCATTCGCCATTTGATAGAAGTCTCCCCTAGTTATTTGCAACCGGGTGGCGTGTGGTTGATTGAGATGATGGCAGGACAGGCAGATGCAGTGCGAGAACTTTTGCAAAATCAAGGTAGCTATTGTAAAATTCAAATTCACGCTGATTTAGCTGGAATTGAACGCTTTGCCCTTGCTTATAAAAGTTAGGAGTTATGAGTTAGGAGTGATGAGTTATGAAATTCCTTACTCCTAACTTTTAACTTCGTAAACATGACACAAGTTTCTCTAACAAATTTAATAGCTGGCGCACGTGCTGGTCTTTTGGTGAGCTTTCCTACAGATACTGTTCCTGCACTTGCAGCTATACCAGAAAAAGCAGGATTAATTTTTGCGGCAAAGCAACGCAGTCAAGATAAACCTTTGATTTTGATGGCGGCTAGTGCTGAAGATTTGTGGCCGTATGTCAAAGGTAGTGAAGATGAGTATAAAGTTTGGCAAGAATTAGCAGATAAATATTGGCCAGGAGGGCTGACATTAGTTTTGCCAGCGAGCGATCGCCTGCCAAAAGTTATGAACCCCATTGATCCGACAACAATTGGTATCCGAGTACCAAACAGTGCGATCGCTCAAACTATTTTGGCGCAAACAGGCCCTCTTGCCACCACTAGCGCCAATTTTTCTGGTCAACCGCCTTTGCAAACGATGGCAGAAATTGAGAATCAGTTTCCTAAAGTTCTGACTCTAGCAACAACAGAATATGAGGGTGAAATGCCAGGAATGGGTGTACCTTCCACCGTTGCTAAATGGACAGGGATAAATTGGCAGATTTTGCGGCAGGGTGCGATCAAGTTATAGATTTAGAGTGATAACCAGATATAGGTAGCTATAATGTTGTTTTCCTGATTTGCACAACAGATAAATCTGGAACTTTCGTTTGCGCTGTTGTGATCAATTAACAAGTTAATAATTGCCAGATTATGAATTGGAGCAACTGGATATATCTAGGAGCAGGAATTGCACTAGGTATGGTTTTCCGTCAGTTATTTGTGCGTTCGTCTAATGTTTCATCTAGCTCATCCCCAGTAGCACCATCAGATCAACAGGATATGCCACCAATATCGCAACAGTTACAGCAAACGCAGCTGGCATACCTGATGGCAAGGGAAATGAGCCAGTTTAAAGCTGGTTTTTTAGCACGGACTACTCATGAATTGCGATCGCCCCTCAATGGTCTGATTGGCTTGCAACAGTTAATTTTGTCCGATTTGTGTGAAGATCCAGCTGAGGAGCGAGAATTTATTGCCCAAGCTCACGAGCGAACGCTGAAACTGCTGAAGCTGATGGATGAAATTCTCAATGTTGCGAGAACTGAACATGGTACCAATAAATTAGATATTCAGCCCCGACCCTTAATCCAAATTTTGGAGGAGGTTCATAAATTAACTTATATGCTGGCGGCTAATCGCAATTTTCCCTTGCAATTGTTACCCGCCGACCCAGAAATTTATGTTTTGGCAGATAACCTCTGGCTCCGTCAAATATTGATCAGTTTAATAGACACTGCCATTACTCAGATGGAAGAAGGCAGCATCTGTATTTCCAGTAGCACCTTACCTACAAATAATTTTGTAAACATTTGGCTGGATGTACCAACCCATGCTATACCTTGGAGCGAGCCGATTGATTTACTCAAATCTGAAGATCAACTGAGTCAGATTGACCAAAAAAACGCTCCTCTTTCCCCAGGAATGAGGCTATTAATCAATCAAACTCTGGTAGAAGTTATGGGAGGAAAGTTAGAAATTCTACCCTTGACTATTGCTCATGATCCACCCCAGCAGCTTACCAGACTACAAATTTCTATCCCCCTAGTGATTCCTGAAGCTGAACTTCTGTAGCGGTAACGAAAGCAGCGTTAGCTAGGTTGTGTAACACCATCGTAGTGGTGGTGTTGGCTTGAAAACCAATCTTTTCGTAGAAACCCTGCTGGTGAGTAGTCATCAGGTAAACGCGCTCAACCCACCTCATGCGGGGATGAGTCAAAACGGTTTCTACTAACTTACTTCCCAATCCACTACTTTGATACTCTGGATGAATCACAACATCCCAAATTGTGGCGCGATATATGCCATCAGATGTTGCTCTAGCAAAGCCAATGAGGCGATCGCTATCCCAGACGGAAATCACTGGTTCACTATTGGCAATAGCTATACCTAAATCTTCAATACTTCGTCCCTTTGCCCAGAAAGCTGAAACGTTTAACAGTTCTTGCAGTTGGTAAAGGTCAATTTCAGACTTGCATTCGCTAAATTGAATCTGATGATCGTTCATGTATGGCACCACTTTTGGCAGTATATTTGCTATTTCTAAGTCATATTTTGCTAGAAATTGCTGAATACGTATATCTATATGCAACGATTTGAAGATTTAATCACAAATCCACTTCCACAGAGGATGAGTTGGCCCCTGTTGACGTATTCGAGAAACTTGTTTTTCTAAACGTTGTTTTTCTTGCTGTGGTAGTCCGAGTAAGATATTCCGACTTTGCCAAACTAAAACAGCAGCGGTCATCCCGATACAAAAGGCTAAACCAAAGGTAGACAGTGGATTGTAGAAAAGCCCATATCGCACCGCCACCCAGGTAAAATATTGTTGCCACAGAGAAATTTCTGCACGTAGACCCCACAAGGAAGCAGGCGCAATAGTGAGCCATAAACAGCCCACAAACAGCCATCTACCATATATTGTCAACTTATGTAATCTTTCTACTTGTTGAGTAAAGGATGGGTCAGTTGTCATTTGTCATTTGTCCTTTGTCATTTGTCATTTGCTAAAGACTAATGCCCAATGCCCAATACTCAATGACTAATTACCAGCAGATGTATCAATCGATTCATCAGTGACTACCAGACTTGTTTGACCGTTGCGCTCTCGCCACAAAGTTAGAAGAGTACTGGCGATGAAAATACTTGAATAAGCCCCGGCTGTAAAGCCAATAATTAAAGCCAAGGCAAAGTTTTTCAGTGTCTCGCCACCAAACAGAAAGATAGCGAATAATGATAGCATCGTGGTTAAAGTCGTGTTGATAGACCTTGCTAGGGTTTGGTTCACAGCATCATCCACAATGTCAGCGATCGCTCGATCAGGATTAATTTTCAGGGTTTCCCGAATGCGATCGTAAATCACCACCGTATCGTTGACTGAAAAACCTGTAATTGTCAGTAAAGCAACGATGAACAGGCTATCTACTTCAGTACCCAGTACTAAACCCAAAATCGAAAAGATCCCTGCCGTAATTAAGACATCATGTAATAGCGCAACGATCGCAAACACCGCATAATCCAACTGAAAACGGAAGCTCAAGTAGATTATGATACCTGCAAAGGAAACTATTAGAGCTATTACCCCAGACCTAAATAGTTCTGATCCCAGAGTAGGACCAACGGTGTCAAATTGATTTTTTTGTTGGTCAAAAGTACCGACTTTTTCACTTAAGGCATTTTGTAAATTTGTACGCTGTTCGCGATCCAAGTTTTTTGTGCGAATTGATATACCATTTTGTCCACCTGTGTCTCTATCGGTGACAATTTGGATGCTGCTGTCGCCCAGTCCTTGTTCTTTAGCTACTTCTCGGACGATATTAATATCAATTGGCTGGTCGCAGTTACCCGGTTTGGTACAATCTCGTTCAAACTGTAATCGTGTACCACCGACAAAATCCAAACTGGGACGTAGGGGTGCTTTGATGGTCGGGTTTTGCCAAGAAATCACCATTGAGGTGAAACCGGCGAGGATGAAGGCACTAGAAATAGCCCACCAAAGCGATCGCGATTTGTTAATACTCAGTTTCATTAAGCCACCTCTGCCTTATTTGATGTTGGCAGGTTCGGAGAGAAAAGTTCTGGTTTCTTGAATGCGGGAATTGTAATTGCTAAAAACATTAAGGTGCGACTACAGGTAACTGCTGTAAACATACTCACCATTACACCCAAAGCCAAAGTTAGGGCAAAGCCTTTTACCAAACCAGCCCCTAGCCAGAATAGTGCAGCACAGGCAATGACTGTAGTCACGTTGCCATCTAAAATACTGGAAAAGGCACGGTAAAAACCAGATTCTACAGAACGATAAAGGGATTTGCCTGCTTGTAATTCTTCCCGCGTCCGCTCAAAAATTAGCACATTTGCATCTACCGCCATCCCAATACTGAGGATGAAACCGGCAATTCCTGGTAGGGTCAGGGTGACACCCAATAAAGCAAAGGTAGCCCAGGTCAGCAATGCGTAAATCAATAGTGCGACATCGGCAATCAGTCCTGGTAGTCTATAGTACACCACCATAAATATCAATACTAAAGTCAGACCACCGATACCAGCGTAGATACTGCTAGTGATGCTGTCTTTACCCAAGGTTGCTCCAACAGTGCGGATTTCTGCAATTTCTACTGGTACGGGTAATGCGCCACCTCGTAGCTGTACACCTAAGTCATTGGCTTGTTGTGGGGTAAACCGTCCTGTAATTACGGCAGAGCCACCAGTAATACCAGTGGCGGCAAATTCTATACCTACAGTAGGAGCGCTAATCAGTTCATTGTCCAGAAAAACACCAATGCTGCGCCCAGTCCCGGCGAGATTTTTCGTCAAATTGGCAAACAGTTCACCACCCTGTTGGTCGAAGCGAATGGCAACATTCCAGTTGTCGCCTTGAGTGGGTTCACCGTATGCATCCTTGAGGTATTTGCCAATTAGCGGTGGATTAGTGCTTTCAAACAATTCTGCGATCGCTTGATTACTGTTCTGTAAATCTTCTTGATTCTTGACAATTGCTGCTTTGTCGGTGCTCTTTCTCAACTCTTCTTGCTTAAATTTCAATTCGGCTCTAGATGCTTGGAAAGCAAGCAGTTGGGTTTCTGTATTCGGCTTTTGTGTCCGAAATTCTAACTGCGCTGTACCCCCTAGCACCCGTTCAGCTTGCTCTGGATCATTAACTCCTGGTAGTTGCACCAATATTTTATCTGTGCCGACTGTTTGAATCACTGGCTCAGAAACACCCAAACCATTAATCCGACCTTCGACAACTTTCTTCACACCTTCCAATTCTCGTTCGGTGATTTTGGGAATATCCGCTGATGGTTTCACCTGAATTGTGAGTTGTGACCCTCCGCGCAAGTCCAGTCCAAGGGGTATCGGAATTGTGGCAATCACCGTAATAGCGGCGATTATCAGGACTAAAATCAAAATTAATAGCGATCGCTGTCTTTGCATACCATAACTCGCAACTGACAAAGGCTATAATAGCGCTCTTTTATGGAGTTATGAGCAAGTATTGGGGACTGGGGATCGGGCATTGGGGATTGGTTATTCTCCTTGTACCCAGTTCCTAGTACCCAGTCCCCAATCCCTAGACTCGCAACGCCACCATTTTTTCCACAGCTTCCACGATTTGTTCTGGTTGGATGATTGTTAGTCGTTCCAGATTACCGTTGTAAGGTGTGGGAATATCTTGGGAAGAAAGCCTTAGTACTGGCGCATCCAATTCATCGAATAAGCGATCGTTTATTGAGGCGATGACTTCTGCTCCAATACCCGCAGTTCGCATTGATTCTTCCACAACAATGACTTTATGGGTTTTTCTTATTGATGCACCAATAGTATCAAAATCTAATGGTTTGAGGGATATTAAATCGATAACTTCTGGATCGTATCCTTGTTTTTCAAGAGTTTTCACAGCTTGCAACACATGATGCCGCATTCGCGAATAAGTAATAATTGTGACATCTTTACCCTCACGCACAACTTCTGCTTTATCCAGAGGTAGCAAGTATTCTTCTTCTGGTAAATCTTCTTTCAAGTTGTAAAGTAAAACGTGTTCAAAGAACAACACTGGATTATCATCGCGGATAGCGGATTTCAGTAGTCCTTTAGCATTTCTTGGTGTGGAACAGGCAACAATCTTCAACCCTGGCACAGCTTGGAAGTAAGTTTCTAGTCGCTGTGAATGTTCTGCGCCTAGCTGTCGTCCCACACCCCCAGGGCCGCGAATTACCATCGGAATTTTAAAGTTACCGCCGGAAGTATAGCGTAGCATCCCAGCGTTGTTGGATATTTGATTAAAGGCGAGCAATAAAAAGCCCATATTCATGCCTTCAATGATGGGGCGTAACCCAGTCATTGCGGCTCCCACAGCCATCCCAGTAAAGCTATTTTCAGCGATGGGGGTGTCTAGAATGCGGAGTTCGCCATATTTTTGGTACAGGTCTTTGGTAACTTTATAGGAACCGCCGTAATGTCCTACATCTTCACCGAGAACGAATACGCTGGAATCACGTGCCATTTCTTCATCAATGGCTTCCCGTAAGGCGTTGAAGAATAGTGTTTCTGCCATTTAGACCTTTTAGTACGATTATGGTTTTAGAATTTTATCGTGCTGCTGTCACAAATACAGTGAGCGATCGCACTAGTTAGAGATTGGGTTGTTTAAACGATCCTCTTCATTGGAGCAAGAATATAAGAAACGTGGAGCCAAATAAAACGCAAAACTTTAACTCCGTAACAGAGGCTGAATGGACAGCTGATTCTCAGATATATAGTTGCTGTTGCATTCCGTCAAGCTTAACGCATCAATACTTGAGAAAAATTATGTTACGAAAATCACTAACGCACCCTACATTAGGAGTTGCAAATTCATAAATCCACATACCTAAGTTAGATTTTATAGGTTTTAGGACTTACGCATTGACCATCGCAATCCCTAAAACACCCGCTCAAAAGGTTTTTTACGATAACGGCGATAAATATCAAAATCACTGTCCAAAGTAGCGTAGGCGTATTCCGCCGCAGGCATCGCAGCAATATCTAAGCGTTCCGAAATGACGATCAATGATAAATCTGCAAAATCCCCTGGTAAATCTCTGTACTGAGTATTCAACTCAGCAATACGCGAAAAATCTTGAGGTAATAATTGCTCACACTCATAGAGTTGTAGCACCAGCCAAACCCAAAATACCAAAATCTCACACCCAGACACCAAAACACAACTCTGTGCCTCTGCGCCTCTGCGTGAGATTTCTAAATTCTTGCTCAATCGCTCACCTTACTTTAACCATCGCGCCGCATCTTTGGCATGGTAAGTCAAAATCAAGTCTGCACCAGCCCGTTTAAAGCCTGTTAAAGTTTCCATAACCACGCGCTCCTCATCAATCCAACCATTGAGAGCCGCAGCTTTCACCATCGCATACTCACCAGAAACATTGTAAGCTGCAACTGGTAAGTTACTCGCTTCCTTCACCCGCCAGATAATATCCATGTATGCCAAGGCTGGCTTAACCATGAGCATATCAGCACCTTCAGCGATATCCAATTCAATCTCTTTAATTGCTTCGCGGGCATTACCTGGGTCCATTTGGTAAGTTCTTCTGTCCCCAAATTGTGGTGTCGAGTCTGCTGCATCCCGAAATGGGCCATAATAACCCGAAGCATACTTAGCAGCATAAGACAAAATCGGCGTGTCTTGAAATCCTGCTTCATCTAAACCCTGACGAATTGCTTGCACAAACCCATCCATCATCCCCGAAGGCGCAATGATATCCGCACCGGCTTTCGCTTGAGAAACTGCTGTTTTTTTCAACAATTCCAAAGTTGGGTCATTTAAAACTCGTCCTGTTAAATCACCAACTTGTAAATAACCACAATGGCCGTGGCTGGTGTACTCACACAAACAAGTATCAGCAATTACAATCAAATCTGGCACTGCTGCTTTTACCGCCGTCGCCGCTTTCTGGACGATACCGCAATCATGCCAAGCGCCAGTGGCATCCACATCTTTATCAGCCGGAATCCCAAATAAAATAATCGAAGGAATTCCTAAGTCGTAAACTTCTTTTGCTTCTTCAACAATTTTATCTACCGAAAGTTGGTAGACTCCGGGCATGGATTTCACCTCGTTAGCGATTCCCTCACCTGGTACGGCAAATAATGGGTAGATTAAATCGCTTGTTGTTAAAACAGTTTCACGAACCATCCGGCGCAGTTGGGGATGAGTACGCAGACGACGGGGACGATGTGTAGGAAACATAAAATTTTATGAAGAAAAACAACGCAATTGGACACAAAACAAAGCGTCACAAAAGCAGGCTAAAATTTTCCTGCCGTCAGACAGACTACAAACAGTGCTTAACTGTCCTTTTGCCCTACTCTTAATTAAGTTGTGGGGCAATTTTGTATTCTACAGCTTGGTTGCATCTATCCGACGGACTGGGAAAAAAACGACATAATAAGCAATTCAAAATTCAGAATGAGAAGACTGTCTATTGGCAAAATCTTGGCGAATTGAGGGTTGAAATTTAAACGCAAAGTGGCGCAGAGGTAAACGCAGAGGCACGCAGAGAATTTGCTACTAATTTAATGGACTGACAATTACCAATGCCCCATGCCTAATACCATAAATTTGTGTTAAAAAACTCGGAAAATATAGGGATAGCGGAAGGGTATATCAGGATTGCTGAAAACTCCGATGAGTGCCCAAATTGTTAATCCCCAGTGCAATAGATATCCCAGACCGGCTAGTGGCCCCAGCAATAATAGAGGTAATACTAACCAACCGAATAGAAAAAACAACGCTCCCAGAATTCCTCCGTAAAGCCAGACATTAAAGTGGAAATTGATGGATTCTTTGGCGTTTTCTTTAACAACAGGATCATCAGAGACGAGCAGTATAGCGATAGGTATACCTACAGATACCAAGGTTGTGCTGAAAAATATCGCTCCATGCGACAAGGCAGATAGAAGCTTTCGCTTGTCTGTGTCGTACATTCCTTTCTCCTATTTAGTCAGATTGTTGGTTATATTACGACCCTATCACGAGCATCGTTGTCTTAAGATTAAAAGACTTACAAGAGCCAAGAAAAATTAAGTTAGCTAACAAACAAATACACTTATGTCTACTGAACTTCAGTCTGAACTTATTCAAGCGGTTGAACTTCGCCGCAATTTTGCGATTATATCTCACCCTGATGCGGGTAAAACTACACTAACAGAAAAGCTACTTCTGTACGGAGGTGCAATTCACGAAGCTGGGGCGGTGAAGGCGCGACGGGCGCAGCGAAAGGCTACCTCTGACTGGATGGCGATGGAGCAACAACGGGGTATTTCCATCACCTCCACAGTGTTGCAATTTGAATACCGGAACTGTCAAATAAATTTATTAGATACGCCGGGACACCAAGATTTCAGTGAAGATACTTATCGCACCCTCGCGGCCGCCGATAATGCCGTGATGCTGATTGATGCGGCAAAAGGTTTGGAACCCCAAACCCGCAAATTGTTTGAAGTGTGTAAGTTGCGGGGTATCCCGATTTTTACATTTGTCAACAAGCTCGATCGCCCAGGTAGGGAACCTCTGGAACTGTTGGATGAAATTGAGCAAGAATTGGGATTGCAAACCTATGCGGTCAACTGGCCGATTGGTATGGGCGATCGCTTTAAAGGTATTTTTGACCGACACAAGCAACAAATACACCTCTTTGAGCGCAGTTTCCACGGTAGCCGCGAAGCCCGTGATACGATAATCGAGTTAGGTGATCCGAGAATAGAAGAACAGCTAGAACAAGACCTCTACCACCAACTAAAAAATGATCTAGAACTGTTAGAAGGAGTTGGGCCAGAGCTAGATTTACAGTTGATACACGAAGGCAAAATGACGCCTGTGTTCTTTGGTAGCGCCATGACTAACTTCGGGGTAGAGTTATTCCTCAAGTATTTCCTCGACTATGCCCTCAAACCCGGTTCTCATGTCAGCAGTGTTGGCGAAGTTCCTCCTACATACCCAGAATTTTCGGGGTTTGTCTTCAAACTGCAAGCGAATATGGACCCGAAGCACCGCGATCGCGTCGCATTTATCCGGGTCTGCACTGGTAAGTTTGAAAAAGATATGATGGTGAATCACGCCCGCATTGGTAAACTTATCCGTCTATCTCGCCCGCAAAAACTCTTTGCTCAAGAGCGGGAATCGATTGATGTAGCTTATCCTGGCGATGTGATCGGTTTGAATAATCCCGGTGTTTTTGCGATCGGGGATACAATTTACACGGGACAAAAACTCGAATATGAGGGGATTCCGTATTTCTCGCCGGAACTGTTTGCGTCTATGAGGAATCCCAACCCCTCAAAATCTAAACAATTCCAAAAAGGCGTTGCGGAATTGCGAGAAGAAGGTGCTGTACAAATTATGTATTCAACTGATGAAGCCAAGCGCGATCCAATTTTGGCGGCGGTGGGTCAGTTGCAATTCGAGGTGGTGCAGTTTCGCTTACAAAATGAGTATGGTGTAGAAACCATATTAGAGTTATTGCCCTACAGTGTCGCCCGTTGGGTTGAGGGTGGTTGGGAAGCATTAGAAAAAGTGGGACGAATATTCAATACCACTACAGTTAAAGACAGTATGGGACGTCCAGTGTTACTATTCCGCAATGAATGGAATTGTCAACAATTATTGGGCGACCATCCAGAGTTAAAATTAAGCGCGATCGCTCCAGTATTTTCTAGTCAAAAACCAGTGGAGGAATGAAGAAGAATACAGAATCCAGAATCCAGAATTCAGAATTAGTTTTAACAGAAGAACCAACTGAATTTTGACGACTGAGGTCTTTATTCAATCTCTATCGTTCACTTGACAAGCAAAACTTGAGCGCGGTTGAGTTCCACGGCATCCGAGGTTCGCGCTTTTGCACAAACGTGGATCACCTAGAAGAGATTGGAGTGCCAGAATTTGTATGCCTTCACATGCCAAATCGTCTTTGGAGGCTGGTTTAGTTGCCCTCAAGCAGGGAAATTACCAAACAGCGATCGCTCACTTAGAACCTATTGCTAGCAGCCAAAGCAATGGTACTGCTAGCTTACAAGCCCAAGTTGGTTTAGTGATGGCTTATGCTCGCACTGGCGAAGTGTCCAAAGCGATCGCTATATCCCAGAATCTCATTGAGAGTAACAATCCGCAAGTTCAAGAGTGGGCAACACGCGCTCTCGAACACCTGACAAAACGTAAAAAACGCGATCAAGAATCAAAAAATGTCGAAACTGGATTTGTTGCCTTTGATAATTCAACTCCAGATTCTCCCCCAGTTCCCCCCCCGGAAACTCCTACATTAGAGGAAAAACCAAAAGATCAAGTCACAGAAACCAAAAGCGACGACACCCCGTCGATGGTGCCACTAGCTAGACTCAAAGCTACAGTAGCGTCACCATTACCACCACCGACGACTGCACCCCTAAATGGCTTCATGGGTTCTGTGACTCGCACCCAAGCCAAATTATTCGGTGTTATTTATTGGCGGCAAGCACAACGCGCTAGAGCATGGCAACCCCTACGCAAACCGAAATTAATTCCTTTGCGGCTACTGTCAGCAGGGACATTCATCGCCCTGTTTTGGGTTATGCGAGAAATCCTCAAGTTAGCATTGGGATTCATCAACCAGACTTTAGTCAAACTACCTTATCTGGAGCCGCTGCAACTTTTATACCGCGATCCTACTAGATTGTTGCTAATAGTATTGGTGATTTTAATCGGAGTATCACCTTGGTTGCTGGATCTACTACTGGCGAAATTGTATGGTCAGCGAGAATTTCCTAAAGATGTATTGAATACCCATAGCCGCGAAGCCGTTCGGGTGCTACAACGTTGTTGCCAACAGCGACACTGGCCCATACCCAAACTGCGGATTTTACCAATGGCTGCACCAATTATCCTGACTTATGGCAGTTTACCACGTAATGCCAGGATTGTTGTGAGTCAAGGGCTATTAGAGCAATTAGCAGATGATGAAATCGCCACTATTTACGCCACGCAATTAGGGCATATTGCTCACTGGGATTTTGCTGTGATGTCTTTGTTGCTGCTGGTGACACTACCAATTCATCAGCTATATCAGCAAGTGTCGCAGTGGGGAGACAAAATATCAGCGAAAATTTGGCGCTGGCCGGTGACAATTGTGGCTAGTCTAATTTATGGAGTTTGGTCTTTGCTGACTGGGACTGGATTGTGGTTATCGCGGTTGCGGCTTTATTATAGCGATCGCGTTGCATCTGAAATTACTGGCAATCCCAATGCCCTGATTCGCGCTTTACTCAAAATTGCTATTGGCATTGCAGCTGATATCCAAAAGCAGGAACAGACCAGTTGGCAACTAGAAAGCTTAAATCTTTTGACACCAGTCAGCTACCAACAGAGCCTCGCTTTGGGCACTATTGCCAGCAATCTATCTTTTGAAGCCTTTTTGAAGTGGGATACTGCCAATCCCTATCGCCGATGGTTTACGATTAATAGTAGTCATCCTTTGATGGGCGATCGCATCGAACGCCTCTGCCAAATAGCCCGTCACTGGCATCTAGACACCGAGCTACATTTTGCTAGCGAACCGTCAAAGGTGAAGCGTCAGTCTTTCTTATTACAAATCGCTCCCTGGTTGGGAATTCCTCTAGGGGTTTTGTTTGCAGCTTTAGTCTGGCTAACCTGGCAACTAGCATTCACACTAAAGTTTTTAAATCTAAAGTGGATATACGAAGATTGGTCTTTCATTACAGGCTGTCTTCTGATTGGCTTTAGCATCGGTACAGTGATGCGGATTAATTCTTTCTTCCCCGATATCAAACCTGACACTGTGCAAACTGACGACTACTTACCCAACCTGTTATCTGACCCTTCTGCCTTACCAATTGATAGCGTCAGCGTGCGTCTTGTGGGCAAATTATTAGGTCGTCAAGGCACTAGCAACTCCCTAGCGCAAGATTTAATCCTCCAATCCAGCGCAGGTTTAGTGAAATTACACCACATTTCTTGGCTAGGACAGTCAGTTAATCATCAGGATCTAATTGGTAGGCAAATTATTGTCACAGGTTGGTTCCGCCGAGGAGCAACACCTTGGATCGATATCCAAACCTTGGAAACTCAAAGTGGTAAAACCATTCATAGCCCTCATCCCATTTGGTCTACTTTTTTAGCAGTTGCAGCACAGGCTTGGGGCGCATACGTTTTTCTTACTGGTTAGTCATTGGTCATTTGTCATTGGTCATTGGTCATTAGCAAAGGACAAAGGACAAAGGACAAATCGGAATGTAAACAAAAGTTGCAGGTTTTCTTTACAAGTGTTACATTTATTTACACAAACATTAGCAGCCAACATAACTCAGCACTATAGCTTAGTGATGAATTCGGATGCTTTTCCCCCACTCCATACCTTTTTATCCTCCCAACACAGCAGGAAATCAACCAGCCATCGGCTGGTTTTTGTTTCAAAATATGCTCCCTTGAATAAAAAATGTGTTTTATGTTACGATGCAGTAATACTAACGTCGGAAATGTGTGCGCTAAACTAGCTACGTAGAAAATACCGTGGTAATGTAAGGAATGGTATTTGATTCTGCGAAAAAGGCATAGAAGAAAGCGTGTACTTTAGCAGGCAATAGGCTATTAAATTTACAATTCTTAGAATTAAGGTGTTATTAGCTCACCATAGTGTGGGCCTTTGGATTAAACAAGCTTGATCCCGACGAAAAACTGTATTGTTGTATAAGTTGACAGTTTCGAGCAAAAAAATTGGTTAATGGCAGCCTTGGTTAATAGCATCTATTTAAAAGCCAAAGCCAAGTAATTGTTTTCTCGCCTTGCCATGTTCATTCAACTCTGGAGGTATAGTTCATGTCCGTTCGCCTATATATAGGTAATTTGCCTAAAGATGAAATAGATCGTCAAGATCTGCAAGCAGTTTTTGCAGCCGAAGGTGATGCTGTAACTACTAAATTAATTAAAGACCGCAAAACTGGCAAATGCCGTGGTTTCGGTTTTCTTACCGTCAACAATGACGAACAAGCTGACGAAATCATTGAAAAGTATAATGGGCAGATGTTCAAAGACACTCCCATTAAGCTAGAAAAGGCATTACCTCGGACAAAGGGTGAAGAGGGCGATGAGCAAGCTCCTAAACCAGTTAGTCTTGCTGCTAGTAGTACCCCAACTCCTAGCCCCAACAGAGAAGGTAGCCGTCGTGATAAAAGCTCTAAGAAGCCTCGTCGTGGCGGCAGTGGCGGCGGTGGTTCTCGTGAAACCAGCACCACAACCACAGATTCAGACGCTATTCGTCCAGATCCTCGTTGGGCTTCGGAATTAGAAAAGCTGAAGCAGATGCTAGCTGCACAAACTACGAATTGATCCTTGAGGGAGAGAAATTAAAAATTAAAAATCAGAATTTTTTTTTGATTTTTAATTTTTAATTGTTTATTATCACCTAGCTGCTTAGTTAAAATCTACTTGCACCTAATTTTGTAAATGCGTTGGCGCAGTCCAAACTTAGGTATCGCATAGTAAAATCAAACGATACATAAATTTCACGTATCCCCATACTTACGTAATAAGAATAAGTCTATACTGATACAACGGTAACTTATATATAGTTGCTGTCAAAACCTGCTTATAAAAAAATTAAGTTTTTGTAATTAGACGCATCAAAAAACTTGACCGAAGATGAATGCGATGCCTAGGTCGGGCTGCGCCTACGCAAGGATTATCTGGATTTGATAAATTATATTCAGAATGGCAAGCTTCATAATGCCAAGTGAATAAGAGGCGCCATAGTTCTAAAGATAATTTACACTCAAGGTAAGACCGATCATTTGCAGCTTCTGTTATGTCCTCAACCCTAGATTCTTTGCCACCTGCGCTCGCTAAAATTGTCCAGCGCTTTCAACGCGCTTCCGAACCGAAGCGACGCTACGAACAGCTAATCTGGTACGCTCAGAAGCTCAATGAGTTCCCAGAAGCTGATAAATTACCCGAAAATAAAGTTCCTGGTTGCGTGTCTCAAGTTTTTATCACCGCAGCTTTGGATAACGGTAAGGTTGTATTTCAGGGCGATTCCGATTCCCAGTTAACCAAAGGATTAGTAGGGCTTCTGGTTGAAGGATTACATGGACTAACGCCAACTGAGATTGTCCAACTTACCCCAGATTTTATTCAACAAACAGGTTTAAATGTTAGCTTGACACCTTCCCGTGCGAATGGGTTTTACAACATTTTTAAAACCATGCAAAAAAAAGCATTGGAATGTAAGTTAGATTTGCCTAACTAAACTTGGTCATTTGTCATTTGTCATTGGTCATTTGTCATTTGTCATTGGTCATTAGCAAAAAACAACTGACAAATAAGGTACAACTACCAAAATTTAGTCTAATGTCAACAAATTTATTATCTACCTCTGCTGCTACTGGCTTTGGTGGAGTGGTTCAAGAATATCTCTGGAATTTTGAAAATCAGCAATTGCGCGTTGTTTATGAAACCCTGGGTAAAGGTTCACCGCTATTGCTACTACCATCTTTCAGCAGTGTTTCGACGCGTTTGGAAGTCGGCGAACTTGCCAGGTTACTAGCTCCCAATTTTCAAGTTGTAGCCGTAGACTGGCCTGGATTTGGTGAATCTTCTCGCCCTAGTTTGAATTACCGACCAGAAATATATCAGCAATTTCTGGAAGATTTTGTCAAAGCTGTTTTTACTACTCCTGTTACCGTGGTGGCGGCTGGCCATGCTGCTAGTTACGTTTTACAATTAGCTGTCAAACAACCTGCTGCTTTCTCAAAGATTGTGTTGTTAGCTCCTACTTGGCGTGGCCCTTTGCCGACAATGGGGGCAAGTCAGCAAATAGCTGGCTTTGTGAGAGAATTGGTGCGATCGCCTATACTTGGTCAAGCTCTCTACAAACTCAATACTGCCCCATCTTTATTAAGTTTTATGTACCGCCGTCATGTCTTTACTGACGCGGCTAAAATTACACCCAGTTTCATTGAGAAGAAGTGGCACACGACTCAACAACCAGGAGCGCGATTTGCATCTGCTGCCTTTGTAACTGGTAATCTTGATGCTGTACACGAACAATCTGATTTTTTAGAACTTGTAAAGTCTCTAAGCATACCGCTCATGGTAGTAATTGGGGAATCCAGCCCCCCAAAATCACGAGAAGAAATGAACGCTTTGGTAGCTTTACCAGGAGTGAGAAGTGTTGTTATCCCTGGTTCTCTGGGATTGCATGAAGAATATCCAGCAGTTGTTTTAGAAGCAGTTCAAGATTTTTTGTTATCTTCAGAAAATTAAATCCTCGCACCAAGACGCAAAGATCATTTTGCACCTTGGTGCGAAATTAAAATTAGTTCAAACTACTGCGATTAAGTTTTTGCAAGCGAGAAAGAGAAAGCGCTAGTAGACCGACTATACCAAGACCAAGGACATTTGATGACTCAGGTACGGTCTTGACTTCAAAATCAAAATTGAAAGTGCCAGACTCCTTAAAGGGAATGGGGTTATTGCCATTGCCTAAATCTACGAGTTTGAATGATGCAGAGTAAGTTCCTAGTGATGCAGCAGCATCAGTCCAAAAGGTAGGGGTGAACGAAAAATTATCACCACTGCCGATTGTGTAGATATCGCCGACTGACTTGACAATATCAACGCCTGCTGAATCGCCAATATTCAATCCACTGCTAATTGACGCTAATTGTAAACCAATATTTGCACCCTCAAGGGAGGACTGCCAACGACCATTAGAGCTATTGAACAAATATTGGTTGTCTAATTCTTTTGAAGTTTTTAGAGACGCGATAGGTTCTATTGTCAGATTGCTATATTCCTTATTTGTTGCAGTACTAATCAAGCGACCAGTATAAAACCCTGTACCAGGTAATAATGTTAGCGGCGGTTGTTCTGAGTAAGATTCAGGAATTCGGTTATTTGTATTAGTTGGGTTAATAGTTAGGTTATCTAAAGCACCTGAGTAGCTATAAGTACCAATGCCGTGGAAATGGCTTGATTCTGGCGTGTCTTCATTTCTGTGTGCAAAGAGAAGGGTTAAACGATTGTAGTTGGGGTTCTCCAAACCTGCGTATGTCCCTGTAGAGAGAGCCTCCAAACTATCTAATCCAATGTAAAAGCCCGTTTCATCTGAATGATTATGAGTATCATCTGCTTGTGCGGGTTTCAAAGCGGTAAATAAAACCAGCGGCGCAACAATCAAAAAGCTGACTGCAATAGACGCAGATGCTTGTCCTGTTTGAGTTACTTGCTTTTTCGAGCAGGTAGTGTTTCTTGAAACCACCACGCTTCTCCATCAATCTATAATTTTTCTATGTGATAATGATTATCATATTTGTTTTAGAATTGTCAAGGTACTAACCTGCGACTTCCCGCAGGGTGAGTTGGAATATTCTTATCAGCTACGCTAACCCGCGAATATTCATTACTTATTACAGATGCATAAAAATAAAATGTTTCTTGATTAAATTATGTGATTATTGTGCTGAAAGCCAAAATAATAGCAAGTTCGCACAAAAATATAAAAAGATTTATCATAGGCGATAATGATTATCCATAAGGTGAGACAAGAGGAATTTAGAGTATGGTGGCTGACGTAATCAACAATTCAGTTCCCGTTACTGTTCTGACTGGCTATTTGGGAGCAGGTAAAACGACTCTACTTAATCACATCCTCACCTACGAACACGGCAAAAAAGTTGCTGTGATTGTCAATGAATTTGGGGAAGTGGGTATTGATAATCAATTGATTATCGATGCAGATGAAGAAATATTTGAAATGAACAATGGGTGTATCTGTTGTACAGTGCGCGGCGATTTAATTCGCATCATTGGCAATTTGATGAAGCGACGCGATAAATTTGACCATTTAGTAATTGAAACGACTGGATTAGCCGATCCTGCACCAGTGATTCAGACATTTTTTGTGGATGAAGATTTACAAAGCCAACTGTCTTTAGATGCGGTGGTGACAGTCGTAGATGCCAAGCATATTTGGCAGCACTGGGATGCAGACGAAGCACAAGAACAGATTGCCTTTGCCGATGTAATTCTACTTAATAAAACAGATTTAGTAGCGCCAGAAGAGTTGGATGAATTAGAAAAGCGGATTCGGGCGATGAATGCGATCGCAAAAATTTACCGTACTCAAAATTCTGAACTAGGAATGGATGCTTTATTAGGTGTAAAAGCCTTTGATTTAGATCGTGCATTAGAAATTGATCCAGATTTCTTAGGCGAAGATGCCCACGTTCACGATGAAAGTGTCTTTTCTGTGGCTTTAGTAGAAGCCGGTGCAGTTGATGGAGAAAAATTAAACACTTGGCTTTCGGAATTACTGCGTACCCAAGGGCCAGATATTTTTCGGATGAAAGGCATTTTAAATATTGCTGGAGAAGATAATCGATTTGTATTCCAGGGAGTACACATGATATTCGATGGCAAACCCGATCGCCCCTGGAAACCCAGCGAAACACCCAAAAACGAACTAGTCTTTATTGGCCGCAACCTTGATGCAGCACAACTCAAGCAAGATTTTCTAGCTTGTTTAGCTTAAATAGGGAGTGGGGAGTAGGGAGTAGGGAGTAGGGAATTTACCATTCTCCATCTCCTATTCCCCATTCCCCATTCCCCACTCCCCACTCCCCTTTACAAATATGAACACCACAACCAGCAAATCTAAGGAATTTGAACAACACTATTCCGGGACACTTTCAGATTATGTAACTGCGATCGCTTGGTCGCCACAAGGTAAAACTTTAGCAGCAACTTCCGCCGCAGGGGAAGTAGTTCTGTGGAATGATGGCGAACTCACAACCTTACAAACTGGTAACGGTAAATCAGTAGACTGTCTAGCTTTTTCACCAGATGGCAAATTTTTAGCCGTTGGTGGACAGGATGGACAGGTGAAAATTTGGCAGAATACTGAATTAATCGCCACGTTAGAAAATGCCCCTGCATGGGTTGACAAGCTAGCTTGGAATTATACCAGCAACCAACTGGCTTTTAGTTTGGGGCGTTACGTCCAAGTTTGGGATGCAGATACTCGTGAAGTTGTCGTGACGCTGAATTTCGATAACTCTTCAGTATTGGGTATAGATTGGCGCATTGACGGGGAATACTTAGCCATTAGTGGTTATAAAGGAGTCAAAATTTGGCACAGTCAAAACTGGGATGAAGAACCATACAATCTAGATATGACTACTGTCAGTGTGGCTATGGCTTGGTCGCCCGATGGCAAATTCCTGGCTTCTGGCAACATGGATCGTAGTGTCACCGTTTTAGAATGGAACAACCCCGACCCTTGGGTGATGCGTGGGTTCCCTGGTAAAATTCGCCAATTGGCATGGTCAGAAGCTATGACCAAAGTAGGTGCGCCAATACTGGCATCTTCTAGCGTTGAAGGTATTGTGGTTTGGGAAAAGCTAGAGGATGATACTTTAGGTTGGGAAGCGCGAGTATTAACAAATCATGTGGGTGTGATTAATGCGATCGCCTTTGCACCCAAAAGCTTCCTTCTCGCTTCTGCTGCTGCTGACGGCTGGTTATGTTTGTGGAACAAAGCGAAGGAAGTATCCCAAATTATCACAGGTGTCTCAGCAGGATTTTCTAGCCTAGCTTGGCATCCCGAAGGCAAGTTACTGGCCGCAGGCGGTGAACAGGGCGAATTACTTGTATGGTCAAAAATTTTGCGGGGTCAAGGATTTGGGCGCAGTTAAGCAATACTTGGTAATTAAAATTGAAGGTGGGCAATTTATTAGCTATGCTGTATCAGCAAAGCTATCTTTGTGTGAATTATGAACATAGTCAAACTGATCTTACTCGCCTGCCCTGCATTTCTGGTATCCATGCTGCTGGTAGTCAATCCAGCACACGCATCCAGCCTGAAATCTCTTTACCCTACACAAATTGTTACGGTAGTATCTACACAACAAATTCCTGATCTAGTAACACCAATGTTGACTCAAACATCTAATCCGATTATTGATCAACTTGGTTGCAATTGTGCAAACTGTGTTCAGTCTAAATTTCAGTCGCTACAAGGCAAACTGCCATCTGTCGATTTTTAATAAAGTTAGAAGTTATGGATATTTTAGGGGCACAGCAATGCTGTGCCCTTATTAATTATTAATTAGCTTTTTGTACATAGCGATCGCACTTGCGGCATCATTATTTATGTAATCAAGATATTCGATTAAGTAGGGGCAATTCATGAATTGCCCCTACCGCATGGTCTAATTACCTAAAAATGGCTGTAAAAAACAAGTATGAAAGTTTTTAGGTGAATCCCTAAATACTGAGAAAGCTGCTGGTAAGCCATTAAAATTGGTGCAATCGCAATCTGCACCCAAGCTGTTAAGCTCTTGTTCAAAGAGCTAGTCCGGGGATTAGAAAACTTGCTAGAGTGAACAGAGTTAGCCTTAATGTCTAATCGCCAAAACCTATACATCTCATGGATTTTGCTAATATTGCATCCCAGCTAAACGCTGGAACGATTTTACCAGAGGGGATTGTTATTCTCACCCTCTTGGGGGTTTTGATTGTTGATTTGATTTTGGGGCGTACATCCGCGCGCTGGATTGGATATCTAGCGATCGCAGGTTTATTTGCTTCGATTGTCGCCCTATATTTTCAATGGGACTCTCCTAATCCCATCGGTTTTACCGGTAGCTTTAACAGTGATGACCTGAGTATCGTCTTTCGCGGTATTATTGCCTTGTCTGCGATCGCGACTATACTGATGTCAATTCGCTACGTTGAGCAGAGCGGCACTGCTTTAGCCGAATTCATCGCTATTTTGCTGAGTGCTACTTTGGGAGGGATGTTTTTATCCGGGGCTAGTGAGTTGGTGATGATTTTCATCTCCCTAGAAACCCTGAGTATCTCCTCTTACTTGTTGACAGGTTATACCAAGCGTGACCCCCGCTCCAATGAAGCGGCGCTGAAATACTTGTTAATTGGAGCTTCCAGCACGGCAATATTTTTGTACGGTGTATCACTGCTGTATGGACTATCTGGAGGACAAACCGAACTAAGTGCGATCGCTAATGGCATTGCCACAGCGAAAGTCGGTCAATCTTTAGGTTTAGTGATTGCCCTGGTTTTTGCGATCGCGGGTATTGGGTTCAAAATCTCCGCTGCACCCTTCCACCAGTGGACACCAGACGTTTACGAAGGCGCTCCCACCCCAGTCATCGCCTTTTTATCAGTCGGTTCCAAAGCAGCTGGGTTTGCCCTAGCCATCCGCTTGCTGACAACAGCCTTCCCCCTTGTTGCTGACGAGTGGAGGTTTGTCTTTACAGCTCTAGCCGTTCTCAGCATGATTTTGGGTAACGTAGTCGCCCTAGCCCAAACCAGCATGAAACGGATGCTAGCTTATTCATCCATTGCCCAAGCTGGGTTTGTGATGATTGGCTTGATTGCTGGTACACAGGCAGGCTATGCCAGTATGATATTTTACCTACTGGTTTACCTGTTCATGAACCTGTGCGGCTTTACCTGCATCATCCTGTTCTCACTGCGGACAGGAACCGACCAGATTGCCGAATACTCTGGCTTATATCAAAAAGACCCACTCCTAACACTGGCGTTGAGTATCTCCCTGCTTTCCTTGGGTGGTATTCCACCATTGGCTGGGTTTTTCGGCAAGATTTACTTATTTTGGGCTGGTTGGCAAGCAGGACTTTATTGGTTAGTTTTGTTGGGCTTAGTTACCAGCGTCGTCTCCATCTACTACTACATTCGCGTAGTTAAGATGATGGTAGTCAAAGAACCCCATGAAATGTCCGACGCAGTGAAGAATTATCCCCAAGTGCGTTGGGATTTGCCTGGGCTAAGACCTTTGCAAGTCGGGTTGGTAGTAACATTAATTGCCACTACCGTAGCAGGGATTTTATCAAATCCACTGTTTACATTGGCTAATAATTCCATCTCCCACACACCATTTTTGCAAGCAACAATCAACAGTAATGTAAAAGCACAAAATCTCTTGCTTTTGCCAAAGTTAGATTCGGTTAGTCAGTCTCAACCTTCAGTTGATTCTACTGCTAAGATTTAACCGAGTTTCAACTAAACTTTGTTCTCAAAGACAAAGCCTGTTTGCTAATTAGCAGACAGGCTTTGTCTTATCTTTTAAGTTAAATTTTATGATAATGAGTTAATAGGTATCTTAATTATAAATTCTGCACCTTTCCCTGGAACAGAAAAACAGCTAAGTTGTCCGTTATGTTTTTCAACTATAATCTGATAGCTTATATATAGACCTAATCCGGTACCTTTGCCCACAGATTTAGTGGTAAAAAATGGATCAAATAGTTTTGAGTGAACTTGTTCATTTATCCCCGAACCATTATCAGCAATACTAACCGCTATCCATTGTTCATCGACTAACTCAGTTTTAATTTGAATTTGGGGATTATTATTTATCCGTTTTTGATTGTCAGTTTTTTGTGGATTTACTGCTGAACAATTACCGTTGAGTGCCGACGCCTCCAGTGCATCGATCGCATTAGCAAGAATATTCATAAACACTTGATTAAGTTGACCGGGGTAGCAAGTTACGGTCGGCAGTTGACTATATTTTTTGATGACTTTGATTTCTGGGTACTCATGCCTAGCTTGCAGGCGATGCTCCAAAATCATTAAAGTACTATCAATTCCTTCATGGATATTGACTTGCTTAAGTTCTGCTTCATCAAGTCTGGAAAAGTTACGTAGCGATTTAACAATTTCCTGAATGCGCTCTGCTCCCACTTTCATGGACTGAAAAAGTTTAGTTATATCTTGAATCAGAAAATCTAAGTCTATTTCTTCTACTTGCTCTTGAATTTCAAGAGGAGTATTTGGACAAAATTGTTGATAAATTTGCACCAATTTTAGTAAATCCTGAGTGTATTTATGGGCGTGGTGAAGGTTCCCATAAATAAAACTCACTGGGTTATTAATTTCATGAGCAATACCAGCGACCATCTGACCTAAACTAGACATTTTCTCAGCTTGGATAAGCTGAGTTTGGGTAAGTTGTAGTTCATTTAGTGTTTCTTGTAAAGCAGTTGTACGTTCCTCAACCCGAACTTCTAACTCTTGATTCGCTATCCAGAGCGCTTCCTCTGCCTGTTTCCGTCTCTGAACTTCTTTGGCTAACTCATCGATTTTTTCATTCAGGAGAACGAAATTACTGCTGGTCAAAGTTCTATTTTCCAAGCGTAAGAGAATTAAAGCTGAAGATTCAGGAGACCAAGGTTGAATAACGGCTCCTTGACTACGACATATTAACGTTTGTCCATCATTCTTTCGTAAAGTCAAGGAGCCAATAACCATTGCCCTGCTACTTGAACAAGCTTGCAGATACCTGACAATGTCGTTGGCAGGCTCAATTACAATTTCAAAAAGCATTCTTCCTTGCAGTTCTTGACGGCGTAACCCCAACATATCTGCCACTGGTTGATTGGTAGCTAACAACTGACCCTCTCCACTCACCAGAAGTAAAGGTTCTGGTAAAACTCTGGCAAATTCAAGAAATTGTTCAGGAGTCATGGTGCTTCCAATCTCAGGGTTCGATTCTACTTTACATATCTGCACTAAGCTTATATCCCGGAATTATTTTGATGCTGAAGGGTTTACACAGATTCTAGTCCTCTAAAGTATTCTCGACCTTCTGCATCTTCTGCTTCTTCTGTAAGTTTTAAGTAAACAATAACTCTACATCCAGGATCACCCTGTGCTATGGTTTCTTGCAATTCTACTTTCGCATATCCTAGATTATTAGCTGCGATCGTCCCAAAGACGTTTGAAGTCATCATGCACATGGCAGGACGATTAAGTACTTTTTCACCAAATGGGCAGACGTGGTTGCCAAAGACAATTTTTTCATCATCCTGCTCAATCACATAAAAATCGCCCTGAATTCGTTTTTTTAAATCAATCAAGACATCAGCTACCTGCTTAGGAGAAAGGTTGGAGACTTCCAAGGCAGATTTATAATCTTGGTTAATCTGCCTTCCCATCCTTTCACCAACTACGCTAATAAATCCAGAAGCTTCTTCTAAGCCAACTACATCCTGTAAAGTGCCAGATAATTCTCTGATTAATGTACGTAAAAATATATCGCGTTCTAAAGAAAGATGAAGCGTAGCTATAGAATGGTTAAGTGCATTGGTCATAAATTTTGAAGACACAATCTTGGAACTACAGTTATAGAGTTCCCCAAAATGCATCTAAAGTAACTGCTTAATATTTTTATTCAGAAAATTTGATGTTTGCTTTTGTTTTTAATCAATAGTAATGTAATGGTCATCACAAATTCTGAACTTTGTCGTTACAAAAGTTCCCGATTTTGCCAAGCTTCTTCTAGCTTTCATCCCCATTCTCAGCCAATAGGCTTGGGTTAAGGCCAAAACCCTTAAACTGTGTAGGTTGGGTTGAGGAACGAAACCCAACTCAAGCTGCTAGCTCGGCAAGCCTAATTTTTTGGGACGACTACTCATAGAATAGTTTTATTTGGGACTTTCTAGATTTTTTGAACTCAATATTTTAAGGCTGACGTACTACTACAATTATCTTCAACTCAAGTGGATTGCACTATGACTTGCGACCACATTAAACATTAATTTTCCCTAATATTAATATTAATTTTAATATTGAATATATTAGCTAATTTAAAAAAATGGAATAGTTATTATAAACTCAGAACCTACTCCTAACACAGAATTAACTTTTAACGTTCCTTTATGCTTTTGGGCAATTATTTGATAGGTGATTGATAATCCTAATCCTGTTCCTTTTCCTACTGGTTTAGTTGTGAATAAATGGTCAAACATTTTTTGCTGAACATCAGCCGATATTCCCAAACCATTATCTTGAATCCGAATCAAGACATGATTTTTATCTTCAGTTAGGGAAGTATGAATTGTAATTTGATTGGGATTTTTCTTAATTTCATCAAAACTCAGTCCAGAGTTGGACTCTTCTAAAGCATCAATAGCATTTGCCAATAGATTCATAAATACCTGATTTAGTTGTCCTGGGAAGCATTTTACTAAAGGAAATTCGCCGTAATCTTTAACTACTTGAATACAAGGACGAATCTTATTAGCTTTCAAACGGTGTTTGAGAATCAGGAGAGTGCTGTTAATACCTTCATGAATATTAAACAGAACTTTTTGTTCTGTATCTGCTCTAGAGAAAGTTCGCAAGCTGTTGCTAATATTGGAAATGCGATCTGTTCCTTCTCTCATTGAGGAAATTAGTTTAGGCAGATCCTCACGCACATACTCCAGGTCAATTACTTCGATTGTTTCTTGAATTTTTTGAGATGCTTTGGGATAGGTTTGCTGATAGAGGTCGATGAGATGTAATAAATTATGAATATACTCTTTAGCCGGGGTTAGATTACCGGCTATAAAGCCAACTGGATTGTTAATTTCATGAGCTACCTCTGCAACAAGACTTCCCAAAGTAGACATCTTATTCTGCATTATCTGAAGATTAAGAAGCATTATTTCTAGTTCATGGCTTCTTTCTTCTAACTTATTTTGGTATTCCTTTAATTCATCAATTACTTTCCTAAGTAAGGATTCTTTCTTTGTATTTATATCTTCGAGTTTTATCCTGTCTGATTCAGAACGTTCCAATTTCTTTTGGATAATTCTATTGGCTTTTTTTAGTTCCTGAATTTCTTGTTGATAATCCACTATTCCCATCAGGTTTTACCGAGTTCCCAAAATTAAAGTTACAAAAGTTTCATTGTGAAATTGTGTTTGGCTAATTCGATCTATAGGAGCAATCTCTCCATAAGAATAAAATCCACAAGCAGGAAGATATTTAGTCATACAAAATTTTGTGTTTTGGTACTCCTCTTGTGCCCTCGTACCAAGTATTTGCCGACGAGCTACACATGAAAAAAACAAAACAGCACTTGGTTCTGCACCTGGGTAACTATCTAAAGCATTCATGAATGAAGCTTTGGAAGCTGCCAAAATATCTTCATAGGCTGCTTCTGAAATTTGGATAACTGCTTGATCGGGAATATCTCCAAAAAAGGTTATACTACCAGATTCTTGATTGTAAGCAATAGGCGCTCTTATATAAAAATTGTCTCCATTCTGAGCAAACACCGCTATTGGATATTCCATTGAAGGAGGAAGCAAACCTAGATAATGATGATAAAAATCTAAAGCTGGTTTACTATCGATTTCATAGACTATGTTCTTATCTACCTTAGTCACTGTGCTTATTTGGCCAATGGGATGCCAACCACTTGCAACACCGTGGGAAAACAATATTGTGCCAGAAAAAAGCAGAATTGGTACAGAATCACTTAATACTTCTGTTTGGAAAAATTGATATGTATTTTGATATCTTGACTGATCGCCTGCTAAACCACCAAATATCGGCACATATTGGCCAAGAGCTAGCTTTAAGCCATTCAATATAGAGACACCACTAGTTGTGAGGCTCTCTGGATGAGTTAAGCATAGCTTTGGAGGTGCGGTACTTTTTGCTTGGGCTTGCTCCACAGCTTGCTTAGTTGCAGTAATTGGATCAGCTGAAACTTTGCGTCCAACTCCTGCATAAATTTCAACTTCGTCTGAGCAAAACAACATTAAGGTAATTGAGTCCTGCTGAAACTCTAAGACTGAAGAAATTTCTCCGTCTGTTGTTCCACCAATCAACTCAATCCCTGGAAAAGCCTGATGAATTTGCTGCAAAATGAGAGAATGTTCAAAATCAATTGCAGCAAAAAGAATCCCAGCTTTTGGTATATCTCCTGCAAGAGAACTGGCACATTGCTGAATAACTTCTTCAACTGCGGATAGAGAATCTGGATCGTTACTGTGACCTACTACTGCTTTGAACATAAATTTACCTATGGTGTTGATGAACGTGAATGACTATATTTCTTAAATGGGAAGCTTGATAATAAACTCTGAACCTTCTCCCAGTGCTGAATTTACCTCTAGAGTTCCTCCATGTTTTTCGACAACAATTTGACGGGCAATTGATAATCCTAATCCTGTGCCTTGACCCACAGGCTTGGTGGTGAATAAATAGTCAAAGATTTTTTGCTGGACATCAGTTGACATTCCCATGCCATTATCTTTAATCCGAATCAAGATATAATTTTTATCTTCAGTAAGAGTAGTCTGAATCAAAACTTTATTAGGATTTGCTTCAATTTCAATATAGGTGCGTCCGACATTAGACTCCTCTAAAGCATCGATAGCATTAGCTAGCAAATTCATGAATACCTGATTTAGTTGTCCGATAAAGCATTCTAATTCTGGCAAATTATCGTAATCTTTAATTACTTGAATATCAGGACGATCCTCAGATGCTTTTAAGCGGTGTTTGAGAATCATGATGGTGCTGTCGATGCCATCATGAATATTGCAATAAACTTTGCGATCGCTATCTGCTCGAGAAAAGGTTCTCAAACTGGTACTAATGTTGCGAATGCGCTGAACTCCCTCTTTCATTGAAGAAATTAAATTAGGTAGATCGGCAAGCATATACTTCAAATCTATAGCTGCAATTTCCTCTTGAATTTCTGGAACCGGATTAGGATAATGCTGCTGATAAAGGTCAATAATATTAATCATGTCTTGGAAATATACTGAAGCGTGTCCGAGATTTCCATGAATAAAACCAACTGGATTATTAATTTCATGAGCAACTCCTGCTACTAATTGACCAAGAGCAGACATTTTTTCTGTCTGTACAAGCTGAAGTTGAGATTCTTGTAGGTCTTTTAATGCTTTAGATAACGCGGCTGTTCTTTCTGCAACTCGCTTTTCTAAAGTTTTTGTGAGATTTCGTAATTGAAGATGGGTTTTAATTCTAGCTAATAATTCTTCTTCATGAAAAGGTTTTGTGATGTAATCAACTGCTCCTATATTTAGACCCTTGACCTTACTATCAGTATCAGAATTAGCTGTCATAAAAATTATAGGAATATCACAAGTAGCTGAATTTTCTTTTAGAAGTTTACAGGTTTCAAAGCCATCTATTCCCGGCATCATTACATCTAATAAAATCAAGTCAGGTAGTCTATACTCAACCTGCTGGATTGCTCTTTTCCCATCATTTTCTGTAATTACTTTAAATCCTACATTCGTTAATATATCAAAGACAATTTCTAAATTGGTAGTAGTATCATCTACCACTAGAATTAAACTATCTTCTGGGGCATAAAGCATCTTTATATCTTGCTCGTAATTCATGTATTTAAATTAATTTAACTCCTTGTTACTTATTCACTATTGCCCTGCGATCGCAGCTAAGTCACCTCCATTTTTTTCACAGACTGACTGACAATTTTCTCGTCTGACAATCCTATAGTTCCCAAAAAGTCTGATAACAGCAACATTCTTACACCAAATTGCCCACAGCTTTTAGCTGGTGCGATCGCTACAGCATGGACATCAAGCATGAATCTTCATTTTCATCGAAGTTGAAGATCCTCTTTCATGAAGGCGATCGGTCTGAAATTAGTGATTATTACCCTTGTCTTTTTATAAGAGTAGAACAAGTAGAACTGTATCAGAAAATATTGTTGATGGCTTAAGTTAACTTTTTCAGTTCGTCAACAGCATTTCTCATGAATAGACACGACATGAATAGACACAAAAATAGCTATTTTTATTAAAAAATAGAATTCCAGATAATTACGGTTATTTTTTAATAAAAAACATTGAACAATAGCTAAATAACTTTTGAAATATTCATATATATTTACACGTTACTCATAGTGGCGTAAGTATGATTTACAAATTTTATGAAAGCCGTATTGCTGTGAATTTTTCAAAAAGTTTTTTCAAAGACTCTTAATAAATTTATTGAGCTATTGTCTTTCTTCTAATGCAATTCATTTTTTATCAGTACTTAAAACTAATACACTTTTTATGAACCAATTACTTTACCCTGGTCTATACTGTCCATTTCCATCCCAGATTAATAAGCATGTTGATGTTCTAGAAGAGTATGCTCTTGAATGGGTAACTCGCTTTAACCTCTTGGCTAATGAATCATCTTATAGGCGTTTTTGCAAATCAAAGTTTTTCTTCCTAGCAGCAAGTGCTTATCCTAACTGCCAGCTTGAAGAATTGAAAATTGCAAATGATTGGTTAAGCTGGGTGTTTATTTGGGATGACCAATGTGATTTATCAAATTTAGGAAAAGAACCTAATGTTCTCAAAGATTTTCATAAAAGATTTTTGGAAATATTGAATGGTGCAGAACTTACGAGTAAGGATATACCACTTGCTTATGCCTTAAGTGATTTACGAAAACGGATACTTCAAATAGGCAGTCAAGAATGGTTTCATTACTTTGTTGATCGCTATGAAGGCTACTTCGATGGATGTGTCCAAGAAGCAATTAACCGAGCACAGGAAATTACACCCGATATTGAGAGTTATATGCTTATACGTAGGTTAAGTTTAGGGGGGTATCTTTGCCTTGCATTAATGGAATTTTGTAATCACTTAACAATTCCTGATTTTCTCCGGAATCATGAGGTTATGAAAGAGTTAAAAGTGATGACAATTAACATTCTTGCCTGGTGTAATGATATTTTCTCTGTACATAGAGAAATGTCAAGTGGCGATGTTCATAATTTAGTATTACTAATTCATTATCAACAAAAACTTTCTTTAGAAACATCAATTATTGCGGCTAGCAAAATACACGATCAAGAAGTATACCACTTGAAAGAGTTTGAATTATTTATTCCATCTTTTGGAGAAGAATTAGATACCGAACTTGCCAAGTATATATCAGGAATACATAGCTGGATATCTGCTAACCTGACTTGGTATTATCACTCTGGTCGCTACCAAACTATAGAAAGATTGGAGTTAACTCAATAAAATTTCACTCTATTTTGAGAACAAATAAAAATACCTAAGAGGTACACTAGTGCCTTGAAAGTTGATCACAGATGAACCCCATCTTATTCTGTTAAAGGTTTATCCCTGCTAATACAATTTTAGATTTTGGTTTGGAATTAAAATTCACATGCAACTACCTAATCCTCTCAAAACTCCTTCTTTACTACAAAAGCTTCATTGGGTTGCTGACCCTGTGGGCTACATGGAAAATGCAACTCAAAAATATCCGGATATTTTTACTGGTAGGACAATTGGCTTTGGGGACACTATAGTATTTGTGAATCATCCTCAGGCAATCCAAGAAATTTTAACGAATGATAGAAAGAAATTTGTAGCCGCCGGTGAACTCAACAGAATTACTGAAGCCTTTGTGGGAGAAAATTCAATTCTCATGCTTGATGGCAGTCCTCACAAATGGCTACGACAATTGATGACGCCTTGTTTTCATGGACAGCGAATGCAAGTCTACGGCCAACTAATCTGTAATCTGAGCGATAGAGTCTTTAGTCAGTTACCACTTTATCAGCCCTTTTTGGCTCGTAATGTCGCACAGAACATATCCTTGGAACTCATCTTACAGATTGTATTAGGCTTGTATGAAGGAGAAAGATTTGAGAAACTTAAGCATCTACTGCCATTGATGTTAGATTTGTTTCGCTCACCCCTCACTTCCAGTTTTTTCTTTTTCCGATTCTTGCAACAGGATTTAGGAGCTTGGAGTCCTTGGGGAAAGTTTCTGCGCGATCGGGAGACAATCTATCAATTGCTCTACGCCGAAATTGCCGAACGCCGACAACAACCTAATTCAGAACGTGTCGATATCCTCTCCTTGCTGATGTCAGCTCAAGATGAAACTGGTCAATTCATGACAGATCATCAATTGCGCGATCAGTTGATGAGCCTAATAATTGCAGGATATGAAACTACGGCAACAGCAATAGCTTGGGGCTTCTACTGGATTTACCACAAGCCGCTAGTCCGTGAAAAACTTTTCAAGGAACTGGATACCCTTGGTGATTTCCCAGATCCTATGAGCATTTATCGGCTACCATATCTCACTGCTGTCTGTAATGAAACCTTGCGAATTCATCCTGTTTTGATGATTTTATTTCCTAGAGTGGTACGAGAATCAGTTGAACTTTTGGGACATCCTTTAGAGCCTGGAACAGTATTGCTTCCCAGTGTTTATCTTACTCATCAACGTGAAGATGTATATCCCCAACCTAAGGAGTTTCGACCAGAGCGCTTTATAGAACGCCAATTTTCTCCCTATGAATTTCTGCCTTTTGGTGGTGGTGTCCGTCGTTGTATTGGTGAGGCTTTGGCTTTATTTCAAATAAAAATAGTATTGGCAACCATACTGTCACGTTATCAGTTAGCGCTAGTTAATCAGCAACCTGAAAAACCTCAGCGTCGAGGTTTTAGTATTGCACCTGCTAGTGGAATTAAGATGGTAATTACAGGGCGGCGTGTGGGCCAAGAGTCTTTGGTGAATATGACAACTACATCTGTATCTTAGTAGGTTGTCAGAGTTGTTTTGATGAGTCTTATAAATCACCCAGTTTTTTACAAAAACTGGGTTGTTAAAATTGTAAGTTGGGTAGAGCGGAGCAAAACTCAATAAACTTTGAAATGTTAGGTTTCGCTTTACTTAACCCAACTTTGTGTTTTCATAGAAGTGTAGGAATTACAAACAAAAAGATCCCCGACTTCTTGAAAAAGTCGGGGATCTGAGCATCTCAGTGGAGAGCAAATCAAATAAAATTGCCATAGTCTAGATATCTGACTGTTGCATCGGTATCTCAATAGTAAACTCAGTCCCCTTTCCTAATGTGGAATCACAGGTTAAACTACCCTTGTGTTTGTCCACAATAATCTGATAGCTAATCGACAACCCCAACCCCGTGCCACTTCCTACCGACTTGGTGGTAAAAAATGGGTCAAATATTTTCTGCTGCACTGCTTTTGTCATACCAGAACCATTATCGGCAATCTTAATTATCGCCGTATTATAATCTGTTAGTTCAGTAAAGATGTGAATTAGTCTTACTCTATGAGAAGCCGCTGACGCGTCTATTTCTTTTGTTGTTTGTTCTTTGTCATTTACCAATGATGGATGATCAATGAAAAATGCCTCTTGTAAAGCATCGATCGCATTACTCAAGATATTCATAAACACCTGATTGAGTTGACCAGGATAACAAATAACTTCCGGTAATTTTCCGTATTCTTTGATGACTTCAATTTCAGCAAAATTGCTCTTTTCTTTAAATCGGTGTTGCAAAATCATTAAGCTGTTGTCTATTCCCTCATGAACATCCACAGGCTTCATCTCAGATTCATCTAGGCGAGAAAAGTTGCGTAAGCCTAAAACAATATTCCGGATACGCGAACTCCCCACTTTCATTGAATCTAGAATCTTTGGCAAGTCTTCTGATAAAAAATCTATGTCAATCTCCTCAGCTTTTTCCTCAATTAAAGGCGAAGGACGGGGATATTCCTGCTGATAAACAACTACCAAATCCAGCAAATCTTGGACATACTCACTAGCATGAGTAATATTGCCATTAATAAAGTTAATAGGGTTATTGATTTCATGGGCAATTCCTGCCACCATTTGTCCTAAAGAAGACATTTTTTCACTTTGAATCAATTGGATTTGGGTACGTTGCAATTCTTGTAGAGTTTGTTGTAAACAGTGATTTTTGTCGTTGAGTTCCTGCGTTCTTTCCTGGACTTTTTCCTCTAGGGTATGGTTGTATTCCTCCAAGCTTTCTTTAGCTTGTGCCAAATTTTTGTAGAGGATAGCATTCTCTAGGGATATTGCTGCTTGAGTAGTGAGGAGTTTGAGGACTTCTACGCGATCGCGTGTAAATGCTCCTGTCGTCAAATGATTTTCTAGGTAAATAATTCCAATCAATTTACCTTGATTTAGAAGAGGTATAGACAACAAACTCTTAGGTTCTTCACTCAGAATGTAGCTATCACCTACTAAAAAGGAAACAGTCATTGCATCATCAATAACCAAAATTTCTCTAGAGCGTTTAACGTAGTTAATCAAAGTAATGGGAACATCGTAACTTGACTCCAAAGAAGTTGATGGAAACTCCGTGTGGGTATGATCAAAATTTGAACTTGAACAAACTGCTGTAACAGTTAATGCTAAGTTATCACCTTCACTCAAAATTAAAGCGCATTTAGAAGCTCCTGCATTCTCCATCACAACTTCCATCAAAGTAGAAAGTAGTCGCTCAAGCTCGATTTCGCCAGAGAGTGCTTGAGATGCTTTAATGAATGCGGCTAAATCCAGAGAATCAGAAATACTTGTCTTCGAGCCAATAACAGTTTGTTGATTACTCAGGGTAGATAAAGATGATATAGATGTGTTATGTAAAGAAGTGCTTTCCTCGCTGGAATGGATACTCAGTTTTTCTTGCTGAAACATAGGAGCCAGTAATTGGGAATAGCGTTTTGCCAAATCGTCAACTTTGGCTAACGCTCCCCAGCGAACATAGCTATAGTAAGCATCTGTTAGGTAGGTTTGGGCAATCTTATGTTTACCCCATTCTAAATAGAATTTGGCAGTAAGTTCTTGAGCGAGGGCTTCTTCATTAATATACTCATGTTCTTTGGCAAGCAAGATAGCGCGATCGTAGAATTCCATTGCTTCGAGATATTTACTTCCAATCCGATAGCGTTCAGCCTCTACAAGATAATATTTGTGCAAATAATTCATTGGAGCATGATGTGCCCAATGCTCCATTTTTTCTTGATTGGCTTGAACCCGATCGAGAATGGATTTTTGCTCAGAGGCGGATACGTCAGAATACACAGCCAGACCTGCTAAAGAATCATAAAAATGGAAAACTGGAATAACTAGATGTCCTGTTGCTGCATCTAAATATTTTTTCGCCAGTGTGGCATTTTCAACTGCCTGATGGAATTCATTAAATAGATAACAGAGATGAAGTTTGCTGACATAGAGATATAGAAGTCCGAGTCTATCTTTAGTTTCCAAGTGAATCGGCAGCATTTTATCTTCGTTATAAACTTCACCAATTAAACAAGACGAATTTTCTGCACGCCCTAGTAAGTTCAATACACTCTGCCGATAAATAGTACCCCATTTAAATACTGTTTCTTGCTTGATTTGTCTGATGGCATTATTGTAATTTGCCATTTCTTGTTCTAGCCCTGACAGTTCTCTACCGATAAAATATGAACAGTAAGAATAAGCGTGTAGAGAATAAGCTGCGTACTCTAAATCTCCTGTTTCAATACCGATAGAGTAAGCTTCCAACAAAGGTTTTAATATTTCCTTAGCTTGCTCCTTCCAAGGTCTAACAAGTGGATGAAAAGATCCAAGTACTTTCGTACTAATTTCTTTAATTTGTAACCTAGACAAAAGATTTACAGCTAGTTTACCAAATTGATAACCGGACTCAATATCTCCCACTAGCGCACACAGTATTAGTCCATAATTAACATAGACAAAGGCAGACAATGGTGCGTTGCCATATTGTAGGGATAAGTTTATCTGTTTAACAAGAATAAGTGGGAATAGCTCAGGAATAGCTTGATAGGTCAAAGCATGAGTAGTTGATAGAATACTCATAACTGCCAGTGTTTTAGCTTCTGTCATTTCTGGCAGATTAATTAAATCTTCAATACGCCTCCCAGCCAGATTTGATGCTATTTCTGCCATTACTAGCTGAACATCAGATTGGCTTGGATGTTTAGGAAACTCCACTCCAAAAAGCTTCAAAAAAGCTAGTGCAGTATTAATTCCTTTGAGTGCTTGGTTTTGCGCTCCATAGGCTTTAATTTTTACTTTGTAAACTTTAACTTTATCTATGAGAGTTTTCCCTCGTGCCAACACTATCTCTGCTAACTGCTCGGTTTGCTCAAAGTCGCCGTCCAAGTACGCCGCCTCTGCGGCTGTCTCATACAAAGCTAGGATTAGCTCATATTTCGTCTGCCAACTATCATCTGTCAGCAATTGAATACCAGTAGTTAAATACTTCACAGCAGCAAGATAAGCTGTTGATGCTAAAGCTTTACGTCCAGCAATTAGATTCATCTGGGCCAGTTCATCTCGTTTAGCTTGAGGGGAGATAAATTCCGCTGCGATATTAAATTGATTAACAAGCTCAAAAATCTTTTCTTCCTGTTCTGCAACAGGAATATTGTTGAATAATAGTAGCCCAATTTTTAAGTGAATTGGCTTTTTTTCTTCTTCGGTAATTAAAGAATAAGCAGCTTGCTGCACGCGGTCATGGACAAATTTATATTTAGGTAACTGTAAATTAGAAATTGGAAATTGTGTAGATTCTATTCCATGAACAATAAATTCTTGATTAGCATTATCTTTTGAAAAGATGTTGTAATTTTCAGTCTGTGGTAAAACTAGGCCATCAAGTAATGCTTGCCACAAGTCTGATGCAGTATCTACTACAGATTTTTCATGGACGAGCGCCAAAGTTTTTAAGTCGAATTGATTACCAATACAGGCAGCAAGTTTCAGAACTTTTTGGGTATATATGGGCAATTTTTCTATTTGCAGTCCGATAAATTCTACTACATCATCTGTGAGAGCTAATTTTTTAACTTTTGAAATATCATATTGCCAATAACCAACATCAAAGTTTAATACGATTAAACCATCATCGTTTAAAGACTTGAGAAATTGAACGGAAAAGAAGGGGTTGCCTTTAGTTTTGGCAAACACCATCTGGGTGAGAGGAACCGCAACTACTTCAGGACAATGTAGGGTATCAGCAATGAGATGATTTAAGTCACCCTGATTTAATGGTGCTAGGGTAATCGTATTAATAGTTGCTCCTGATTGTTCAACCTCCTGTAGTGTCAAATAGAGTGGATGTGCTTTGGAAACTTCATTATCTCGATAGGAACCAACTAACAATAACCCACCCTTGTTTTCAAATATCTTTTCTGTATCGTTTGATATAGAAGACAATGCTCTTTCACACATTAATAACTGAATTAATTTTAAAGAAGCTATATCTGCCCATTGCAAGTCATCAATAAAGATAACTAAGGGATGTTCTTTCGTTGTGAAGATTTGGATGAACTTTTGAAACAATAAATTGAACCGATTTTGGGCAGCACTACCAGACAGTTCTGTAACTGGAGGTTGCTTGCCAATAATTTCTTCGAGTTCAGGAATTACATCAATAATCACCTGAGTTTGTGTACCCAATTCCCGCAGAATCTTGGCTTTCCACTGTTGAATTTGGGCATCAGTTTCCGAGAGCAGTTGGCCGATTAAATCCCGAAAGGCTTGCACCAATCCTGATAAGGGAATATCGCGTTGAAACTGGTCAAATTTTCCTTTGATGAAGTAACTACGCTGTCGCACAATCGGTTTGTGGACTTCATTGACCACAGCAGTTTTGCCAATGCCAGAGAAACCCGTGACTAAAATCATTTCTGTTGCCCCCTCTGTCACGCGCTTAAAAGCAGCAAGTAGGGTTTCAACTTCACTTTGACGACCATAGAGTTTTTCGGGGATTACGAAACGATCTGAGATGTCTCTCATGCCTAGTTCAAAAGGTGCAATATTTCCTGTTTCTTGCCACTGGTTTTGGCACATCTCTAAGTCATGCTTTAACCCCAAGACACTCTGATAGCGGTCTTCGGCATTTTTTGCCATTAGCTTGCTGATGATGTCAGACAAAATTGATGGAATATTAGAGTTAATTCGGCTTGCTCTTGGCGGTTGTTTGGCAATGTGAGAGTAAACTAACTCCATAGGATCTTTGCTGGTGAAGGGTAACTGTCCGGTAAGGAGTTGAAAGAAGGTGACGCCGAGAGAATAAAAATCAGTGCGGTAGTCGATACCTCGGTTCATCCTTCCGGTTTGTTCTGGGGAAATGTAAGCCAGGGTGCCTTCTAAGATGTTGGGATTCGTAAGAAATTGGATTTCTCTTGGCAGAAGGGTGGCAATACTAAAGTCGATGAGTTTTATTTCATCTGTGGTAGGGTTTATTAGGATATTGGCAGGCTTGATGTCTTTGTGAATGATGCGATCGCGATGCAGTCCTTCAAGGGTAGAAGCAATTTTAATAGCAATATGGAAAAACTCATTGAGGGAAAGCCAGTTTTCCTTCTTCCCCTTGTCCTCCAGTCGCCAGTCTTGGAGGGAAATGCCGCCAAAATCTTCCATTACTAAGACGTAGCTGTTACGGTAGCTTTCTAAGCTATAAGTTTTGACTATGCCAGGAAGCTCAAGGTTTTTGGTGATGATATATTGATTTCGGAACTGGGCGATTTCCGCGAACGTCGGATATTCGTTCCGCATCAATTTGAGAACGACTGGTTTTTTGTCTTTTTCTCTAATGGCCCGATAAACCAGGGTTTTACTACCTGAGTAGATATCCTCGGTAATGCGATAACCAGGAAATGCATATAAAGTATCTAATACTACTAACATTGCAAACTATGCTCATAATTCTTGTTTCTATGGCTTATTATTCCCGTGCTAAGACTGTCCATATCATTAAATAGGCTTTTTTTTGTTTAATTTGTCTTAAAAAATATAATTTATAATATAATTTTCGCCAATATCTGAATCTTGAACTATGTAATTATGGAAAGGCTAACTTTGGTATAAAGCTATAAGGTTTATAAGGATATTGCTACCAAATGTATCTGACAAATATTTGCTCTTGTTACTTTTGATCTGTGGACTAGCTTGCAAATTTTGATGCAGATTTTGGATGAGTAGACTAAATAACAAAAAAGCCTGCCGTTCTCCTTAGCTTAAGAGGAAACTGTGGCAGGTTTCATGAGTATTGGGCTGCATTGCTAGACTAACAACTGATTTCAACTCCTTCTTCTGTAAAGACGCTATGTGTAGCTGACTTCACCATAGGAGTATGGATAATTTAAAATTCAAAATTCAGAAATTATAGAGGTGCAGATAATCGCTAGTTATTTTTTCCTGTTTTTGAATTTTGTTGTCAACGATGATTTGTCAACATAAGTGTTTTTGAACTAACTATTTTTACCCGCTTTTAATCGGACACCCGTTATTAGAGACGGTGTATTTTTTGCTGCGATAATAATAACGAGTACAAATGCTACTTGATTTTTTGTTTAATAAAAGTCACAACCTGAGTTAGCTGTTTCTTCAAACCATCAATTTCTGCTTGCATTTTGACAATTTTCTCGTTCAACGCATTAATTTCTGCGTTGGAGACTCCCCCGGTACTAGGATCTGCGTTGCTTACCGCCGTAGGCATCGCAGTATTTATAGCACTAGGAATTGCGTTGCTTGTCGCCGTAGGCATCGTAGCAGTTGCAACACCAGAGGCTGTAGCCGTGCTATTTTTAACAGCAACTGCTGCTCCTACTGCGACGAGTTCTGGGCGCGGCTGTTTCGCCTTGGTCATAGCTAACTTAATTGCGCTAATTAGTTGCTTCTGATCAAAAGGCTTGCCCAGAAATTCAAAATATTCAAAGGGTTCTGTAATTTTCTCGGTCACCTCTTCCTTGCGACCAGACATAATCACTAAAGGAATTTTCCTTAACTCAGGATCGGCTTGAACTTTCTGGAAAACCTCCCAGCCACTCATTTTAGGCAACAGGAAATCCAGCATAATCAGGCTGAGTTTTTCCTGAAGGATAAAATTTAGTCCTTCCAAACCATCTTTTGCTTCCAGTACCTCAAAATTGCCCGGAGGCAACATTTCTCGTACTTTTACTCTGACAACTGTAGTGTCATCGATAACTAAAATCTTGTTGCTTGCCACGACTGTTTGCTCTAACAGAAACTATAAGTGTAAATAGCGGCCTTGCCGATTGTCCTTGAGAATCCTCCCACTATATACAAAATTTCTAGCAATTGGGGGATAGTATATTTCGGTATAAATGACATTGCTAGAGGTGTTTTGCAAAACTTCTATTTTTGTTATGGGCAATTTATGTCATCGTGATATTTAAAGCTTAAACTTGCCCCACAGTTCCTTTGGATCTTGCTTGAATGTCTATGATTTCGTCACAACAAGCCGAACTCAAGTCTGAAATTATGGCAATGCCTAGCTGGTTACGTCGCCCTATTGGCAAAGCCAGTGAAATCTCTACCGTACAACGCATTATTAAGCAGCGCCAGATTCACACGATTTGCGAAGAAGGACGCTGTCCCAACCGGGGAGAGTGCTATGCCCAAAAAACTGCAACTTTCTTACTAATGGGGCCTACTTGCACACGCTCTTGTGCTTTCTGTCAAGTAGATAAAGGTCATGCACCAATGCCTCTTGATTTAGAGGAACCCCAAAAAGTCGCACAGGCGGTGCAGCTTTTAGGATTGCGTTATGTGGTGCTGACTTCTGTAGCCCGTGATGACTTGCCTGACCAGGGTGCAGAGCACTTTGTGCAGACGATCGCGACTATCCGCCAGTTGAACCCAGAGACTCAAATTGAGGTGCTGACTCCAGATTTTTGGGGTGGTGCTGGTGTTGGGGAATCAGGTCAACGCCAGCGGATAGCGATGATTGTGAAAGCCAAACCAGCTTGTTTCAATCACAATATTGAGACAGTACGACGGTTAACTGGGCCAGTGCGTCGGGGAGCCAAGTACGATCGCTCACTCTTGGTGCTGGCTATAGTCAAAGAAATCGATCCGACAATTCCCACCAAATCAGGTTTGATGCTAGGACACGGAGAAACACTTGATGAAGTCGTTGAAGCAATGGCCGATTTAAGGGCTGTGGGGTGCGATCGCTTGACTATCGGGCAGTATATGCGTCCAACTCTTGAACATCTGCCAGTCCAAAAATATTGGAATCCAGAGGAATTCGAGCAACTTGGCATATTAGCATGGGAAATGGGATTCAATCATGTTCGTTCCGGGCCTCTGGTTCGCAGTTCCTATCATGCTGGAGAGGAGGGAGCGGGGGGATGAGGAAGCAGGAGGAGCAGGGGAGGCAGGGGAAGAAAGAACCAATGCTACATACCCAATAAATACCCAGTCCCCATTACCCCTTATCCCCAGAGGGGGCCCCACCATCCCCAGTCCCCTAATCCCAATCCCCAATTCCCAACTTCACACAAATATTCTTAAAGAATTTGGGTATTTGGTACGCCAGTTTGGTATTTCTTAAAAAGTCCTGACATTAGGAGAATCACATTATGACTGCTAAAGCTAAGAATTCCGCAGTTGCCGACAGTGGAGCTAAACCTCCCTACGCTTATCGCACAGGCTGGGCACTGTTCTTGTTGGCTATCAATTTCCTGGTAGCAGCCTACTATTTCCACATTATTGAATAATTAGAAGTGGAATGGTGCTGCTCAAATCGTTCCTTTGAATAAACCTTTGGGACGAATGAGCAGCACCAAAATCATGATCAACAGTGCAACACCTTGTTTATACTGTGAACCCAGCCAAGGAGTGCTAATTTCCTGGACGATGCCAATGATAAAAGCTGCTGCGATCGCACCGTAGGGATTGCCAATGCCACCAAGTATTACTGAGGCAAATAATGGTAAAATTAAAAACCATCCCATATTCGGGCGCACGGCTGTAATTAACCCATACATACTGCCGCCCAATGACGTAAGAGTGCCCGCAATTAGCCAAGTCCAGAAAATTACTCGGTCAACATTGATACCTGAAACCCTAGCTAAATCCAGATCGTCGGCAACTGCTCGCATTGCCTTGCCAATTTTGGTATTTTGCAGCAGGTAATGCAGCGCCAAAATTGCTAGCACCGCCAACCCCAATACCAATAATTGATTTTGCGGCACTTTTAAACCCAAAATATCTAAAGCCGGAGTAACAGGTAAATTATAATTTTGGTTCTTGCCACCCCAGATAAAAATAATCCCATTGCGAAGAAATAAGGCAAGTCCAATAGAAATAATAATCAGCGTAGTGGAAGTAGCACGAATAGAGCGCATCTTTGACCACAACAACTTTTCCGATAACAGCATTGCTGCTACTGTTCCCGCCGCTGCCAAAATCATTGACAGCCAAATATTAACTCCAATAGTGTTTATCAGCCAAGTCAGATAGGCTCCTAAAGTGAGAAAGTCACCATGAGCAAAGTTAGATAGCCGTAAAATTCCATAGGTAAGAGTCAGTCCGACTGCGGCTAGAGCAATAATGCTCCCCACCGCAATCCCATTAACGATTAGTTGGGCGAATTGTGTATCCATAAGTCTTAAGTTACTTTTAAAAAATTTTAGGTCAGTGGCTCATAAAATATTTTTTTTGGTCTAGCTGCTAAACTCGACATCATAAGCTATGGTTTATAACAACATAAGTTATGGTTTATAAATAAAAAAGAATTGTCGGCTAATATACATAGAATCCTATTCGGATTTTTATGCGAAGCTAAACTTGTTCAGCGGTCTAGTTGACCATGCAGCAGTATTCAAGCTTATCAGACCAGAACTCACAGATAGATGTAACGCCAAAACTTTTGAGAACAATTGAGCAACTTCGCGCACAGCTGTGGCTGGAGAGCAGCTTGAACAAGTTGCAAAGTCGCCTTAATGATTGCCTGCTTTCTGCTTGTAACACTGTCCCACAGGCAGGAGCCGCACAAGCGGAAATTCTCCAAACTGTGGTTAACGAAATTAACAGTGCTGTTAACAGCAGTAATCTGGTGCTTGCAGATTGTGCCGTAGGCATCGCTCTGTTTCAACCACAAGAAACTGTTGCCACAGTTTGCTATATTTCTCGTTCTCCATCCCCAAACTCACAACCTTTATTTTTAGAAGTGCTGACAGCAGAAAAAAAGCTGCTGTTGAGATTGCAAGAGGTCATAAAACTCGAAGATTTGCAACAGCTTGAGAATCAACAACCACCCAGTGCTTGGCGGTTGGCTGATGATTCTGGCAACGTCATGGGTTGGCTAATTATCGCCGCAACGCCCCTAAGCTCTGATCGTGAGTCGCTCATAAAATCACAAGCTCAACTCAGATCACAATTGATGGCAAGGTCTGCCAAGTACTGTACTACAGCTTTGGTACAACTTAGACACATCCTATCTTGGGAGCAACGGTATCAACAGTTAAGTAATTCTAATCAAGAATTGGAGCGCACCAATCAACTCAAAAATCAGTTTTTGGCAAATACCAGTCACGAAATTCGCACACCACTTAGTTCCATTATTGGGTTTACCCACCTGCTTTTAGCTCCAGGGTACGAACCAACAAAAGAACGCCAGCAAGAGTATTTAAATATCATTCAGTCTAGCGGCAAGCACCTGTTAGCTCTGATTAATGATATTTTGGATCTCTCTAAAATTGAAGCAAATCAGCTGGAAGTGCAGTGGGAAAAAGTAGATGTGCCAGTGCTGTGTAGCAACGTTTTGGCACTGGTGAAAGAGAAAGCCGCTAATAAGGGTTTGAAACTGTGCTTAGAACTTGAACCTGATATCACAACCCTAGTAGCTGACCCCTTGCGACTCAAGCAAATGCTGTTGAATTTACTCTTCAACGCCCTAAAGTTTACTAGTAAAGGAAGTGTTGGTTTACAGGTTGCTTCCAAAGGTGTATGTGTGCATTTTACAGTTTGGGATACTGGCAGTGGCATTTCTCAAGAAGACCAAATTCAACTGTTTCAACCCTATTTCCAAATTGCCAAGGCCGTAGCTGATGGTGTTGAAGGTACTGGTTTGGGTTTAGCAGTGACTCAGAAACTTGCCCAAATTCATGGTGGTTCGGTGAAAGTTGAATCTGAAGTAGATCGCGGCTCCCGTTTTACCCTCGTACTTCCCCTTAAGCAAGAGGTGGGAGTGGGAGGAGATGAGGAAGCAGGGAAAGATGAGGGAGTAGGGGAAGCAAAATTTTCCTCATTTCCTCTGCCTTTCACCCCTAGTTCTTCTGTAGAAATTTTGCTGGTAGAAAATGACTTACCCAACGCTGATTTGATGCAAATTTATCTACGTAAATTGGGATATCAAGTGACTTGGGTTAAGAATGCTGCCGAGATGTGGGAAACTCTAACTGAGTTAGAGCCTGTGGTGATTTTAATGGATGTTTATCTAGCAGATGGAAATGGTCTTAACTTGGTGCAACAACTGCGAGAACATCCACAATATCGGACGATTCCGGTAATTGTTCAAACAGCAATGGCAATGAAAGGCGATCGCGAAACTTGTCTAGCTGCTGGAGTAGATGACTATATTTCTAAACCAATTGATTTACCACTTTTAGCTAGTCTGGTGGCCAAGTACAGTAAAGCACCAAACTCGGTTGATGAGGAATGAGGAGCAGGGAGCAGGGGGAAAATTCCTCTCCTCTGACACTTCCCCCTGCCCCAATACCCCATGCTCAATGCCCCATAATTCATGACTACAATAGTGTTTATTGGGTGCTATAGGGTTTTGGCAGGATTGGGAAATGATGCTTACAGAAAAATTTGAGCAATTAAGAGCCTTATTTAGAGAAATGGAGCAGGCGTTGATTGCCTACTCTGGGGGCGTTGATAGCACTTTGGTTGCCAAAATTGCTTATGATGTGTTGGGCGATCGCGCTTTGGCTGTCACTGCTGTTTCTCCTTCGCTGTTGCCAGAAGAGTTGGAAGACGCCAAAATTCAAGCTGCAACTATTGGGATTCCTCATAAAATCGTCCATACTCACGAGATGGAAAATCCCAATTACACCTCTAACCCGGTTAATCGCTGTTATTTTTGCAAAAGTGAATTGCACGACACTCTCAAACCTTTAGCTTTAGAGTTGGGTTATCCCTATGTAGTCGATGGGGTAAATGCTGATGATTTGCATGATTATCGCCCAGGAATTCAGGCGGCTAAGGAAAGAGGGGCGCGATCGCCTTTAGCAGAAGTGGGTGTCAGCAAAGTTGAAGTTCGCCAACTTTCGCAACAACTTGGTTTACCTTGGTGGGATAAACCTGCTCAACCTTGCCTCAGTTCTCGGTTTCCTTACGGTGAAGAGATTACTGTGGCTAAGTTGCAACGAGTCGGTAGAGGAGAAATTTATCTGCGAAAGCTAGGTTGGCAGAATTTGCGTGTGCGATCGGAAGGGGATACAGCACGCATTGAATTACCACCAGAACAAATTAAAGAGTTTGTGTTGACTAATGATTTACAAACATTAGTTTCTGCATTCCAAGATTTTGGATTTATCTATGTAACCTTAGATTTGGAAGGTTATCGTAGCGGTAAGTTGAATCAGGTTTTAAATCGGGAAGCCTTGGGCGTTAAAGCATAAGATTTTTAATTTATTTGCCTTCTAGAGAAACTAGAAAGCAACCGTTAATCCTCCAGATATTATCGGGCTGTTTTTCCATAAAATATAAAGCCCTCAAGGGAACTCCATCAGGAGAAAGTAGCAGCACTGGTTGAGTTATGTTTTCCTGGATGGTTGTTACCTTTTCAAAAAAAACAGAACGAGGACGGTATACAGCTGGGTAGCTTGTCTTTACCATCTGCATAAAACTTTCTGGGTTTCCGAATTGCGCCTGGATTGCTTGACTAGCGAAGGCAAAAGCACCTTGGGCATCATCCTTTTTAAAGGCTGCCAATTGGTGTTCAATTACAGAACGGATGTTGATGGTATCGCTGTCAGTAACTTCCATAAATGTAAAAATTGCGTAGGCGCAGCCCGTCGTAGACATCGCTCAAAATGTCGGTCAAGCGATCGCTCAATTACTCACGCTGAGTGAGCTTGTATTCTATCTGCTGTAGTGCTGTTCGCCACACATCATATCCTTCTTGAGACAGGTGCAATCCATCTGTAGTCAACTCTGGGCGCAAATTGCCTTCCATATCCGTAAACCAACTATAAATATTTAGATAATTAGCACCTTCTTCTTTGGCAATCACGGTTAGTTGGATGTTGATGTGACGAATGCGGCTATTGGAAAGTTTTGGTAGGCGAGTCGGCAAAATTGATTGGACAATGATTTGAGTTTGGGGATGAGTCTGCCGTAAACGACGGACAATCCGGCGATAATTACGCAAAATTGCTTGATCGCTATCGCCTTTTCGTAAGTCGTTAATCCCAGCCATAATGTAAATTACATTTGGCCGTGTTGCCGAAAATGCTCCCAATCTTTTTAAAACGCCACTGGAAGTATCTCCAGATATGCCTTGATTTAGCCACAATTTACCAGCAGGTAGTTTTTCTCTAGGAAACCACATGCTTAAAGAATCACCAACTAAGATACTGAGATGATTTGCACCTTGACCTTGAGCGATCGCTCTCGCTTCTAAAGCTAATAAACTTTTCCAGTCGTCATAAGTTAGTTGACGTTTCTTGATCGACTCCCACAATGATTGCAAATTATCACTATTTACGCGTGTATAAATCTGACCTGTTTTCAGAGCCGCCAATCTTTGGTAGTAAAGCTGATTGCCAGATGTCAATAAGAGGCTAGTTGCTTGGGCGCTGGGGTTTATTAATGACTCTGTTGTGGCTGGTAATCCCTGACTGCTGAATTCTGGTACGCTAGGGACGTTTTTCTCACCTACTGTTGGCTGCGAACTTTTTAGGGGTTGGAACGCTTGGCCGCTGAGTTCTGGTAAGGAGAGATCAACGCTGGGGATAATTTTTGTACTGACTATTGCCTGCGAACCCTGTTTTAAATCCCACAGGAATTTAGAACTTTCGGGCAGGACAATTGACAGATGTGGAAGAGCCGATGCTGGTATTGCTAATCCTGTTAACAAGCCTGCTGCCAACAGATAAGGGTCCCTCATCGTTTTCTCTCTCCTCTACTCACTGCTTTTCCCTATGACAGCATTAGTTGCCTGTATTCAGGAAAATTTTACTTCGGTTAAGTTATTATTCTTATTTACACTGTATAGTTCTGTAAAGCGTGTTCACGAGATTATGTTTGACAATTTACGATCTCTTTAAAGTACGGTTTTCTCGGTGGTATAGAAGTCTTGTTTGTGAGAATCTTTCTACTGAAAGCATTGTTGTCATCAACCGACCACTTTCCACAACTCAGTTGTCACAAATATTGTAAGTGTTGGCAAACTTGGCGATTAGTGAGTAATTTTTGAGTATCTCAGGATAGAGGCTTTTGCTTTTGATATTGGTAATATAGGAAATAACCATTTGATTTCATGTTTCTAGCTTTCAGTAAATTGTAGCGATCGCACGAGAGTTTGCTAGACCGAGAGGCGATGTCTGACCACAAGCGGTTTCTCTACGATACGCTCCATGTAGCTTGCTTTTTTGCAGAAGCACACGTCTACCCTTTTTTATTTCTCATATTAAATTGAGCGGTGCAAATGCATCAGTTATCAAATATGGGATTAGTCAGATTAAAGATTCGAGAACTAGCAAAAGAGAAAGGATGGACACTCAAGGAAGTTTCTGACCGTTCTGGGGTAATTTACAGCACAGTTAGAAGTTATGCGCGTCGTCCGGCAATGACAACAGTTGACTTTACTGCTATCCACAAATTAGCTCGCACCTTTGATGTGACGATTGAAAATTTAGTGGAAATTCTGGAGGAATAGGCAAAAGTTTAACTGTTTATAATACTGATATCATACGATGATGTGTCCTGAGTGAGCAAGCATCAAGTTTACCATACTGAGAAGTTTAGAACTCACTATAGGAATCATATTTGATTTCTTAAAAAATCTCAGTTGTCTTGTAGGATGTTTTAGCAGAGGGTAACGCACCATTTCAAGCTTGTAGTACCGTACTCTCGGCAATACATAATATACGTGTATTTCAAGAATAAAATACTAGTCCTATATACGTAATTTAAAAATTTATGTTTACTCATTGAAGTATGGGTTGAAACACATTTAAATTAAGTTTTACCTCTAGAGAATAACCTCATTGAAAGTGCTAAGATTTAGGCTGAATCATTAGTGTTTTCCTTTTATTACGTGGCTAGAGCTAGTACAGCGATTGGTGTCAGTCCCATTATTAAAGAGATTGTGCAAAAACAGGCACATTCGACACGTTTGACCCTAAAAGAAGTTATTCTCATGGGAATGTTAGCTATTGACAAACTAGATGATCAAGGTCGTCAAGAGCTAGCGGATCAAGTTCATCAAATGCAGGTAAATGGAGAAATCTAAGTGAGTAATTATGAGTTATGAGTTATAAGTTATAAATTTTAACTTCTTGCTCCTGACTCTTCACTTAATTTGGTTATTCGCTAAATCGATAACGACTTCCCATTACATAATTCTCATTAATTTCAAAAGAAATCCATCGGCGTTGCAGAGTTTCAGCAACAAAGCCGGTTGTATTAGAACCTGCAAATGGATCTAATACTATATCACCTTCATCAGTTAAGAATTTGATGAAGAACTCGGCGAACCCTTGAGGAAAACGTGCTGGATGGGGTCTAATTTCTGCTGTTTTGCAGCGTCGTAAATAAGCACTATTAGATTCAGTATTCGCAATTTCTAGCAAATTCGGCGGAATTGCACCCTGGTTATCCTTTTGGAATTTATCAGAAATATCATGTCCGCTAGGACGTATTTTTGCCTTATAACCATTTTTGAGTAATTGTTTCATACTTTGGCTATAGGGCTTTAAAACTTTTCTGTTATCTGCTTTAGGATGCGGTGTTTTAGACAACCACCAAACTGTATTGACTGAATCTTTGACGCGAATTCGCCTGATTGTCACCCACTCAGCAGGAGTTGGCAGTCGAGCCGGATTATAGTGGTAAAATTCTTGAGCAAGAAAGAAACCTACTTCCTTGCATAATCTAACTAAAAGTTCGTATTGGTAGATACTCCGCACGGGATTACCAGGTAGGTAAGCGCCGCCTAAATCTAATACGAATGAACCATTATCTGCCAGGATTCTTTTAAATTCATAAGCAAAAGGTAGAAACCATTCAATATATTTTTCAGCAGTTTCGTTACCGTATTCTTTTTTGCGGGTGAGTGCAAATGGAGGTGATGTGATAATTAAATTAATACTATTATCATCAATAAATTTAATAAGTTTAAGGCTATCACCTAAATATGCTGCTCCGTTCTGCTGGGTATAAAAAGGATTAAAAATTATTTCTTTTGGTGGCGTTATTGGTTCTTCTTGCAAGATTTATAAAATTATCTCATTTTTTCTAGTTATAACTTGTTTTGGTATTGTTCAAGGATTTAATTTTAACAGTTATTTTTTTAACGCAGAGGCGCTTCTCTACGAGACGCTACGCGAACGCTTTCCCGTAGGGTAGGGACACTGAGGAAAGCGCAAATTAACGCAGCGGAGTATATTAACTTTGTATCCCTGTGGATGAGAATATACTCCTGAAATAAGTAAGACTGAAACACTACCACTTTTTGTATGGTAAAAATTTACCAGACATAATGATTTTAACGCGATCGCCTTTGGGGTCTTCTTCTTTTTCTATATTTAAGGTAAAGTCAATGGCACTCATAATCCCGTCACCAAACTTTTCTTGAATTACTTCCTTAATGGGGAAACCATAAACTTGCATAATCTCGTAGAAACGATAAATCAATGGATCAGTTGGTACAACTGGGCCTAATCCTTTTACAGGATATTCAGTCAATTCTTTAATATAACTACCATCTAACCCCAATGCTTCAACTAGTAACTTAGCTTCTTCCTCGGAAGCACTAGCTTGACGGTAGAATAAAGCAGCAATCCATATTTCGTCACGTCCGAGAATTTTTTCTAAATCGGCAAAGCTTAGTTTTTTTTCTTGTTTCGCGGCTAATAGCTTTTGAGTAATTTCGGGAAGGGACATTTGATAACTCCTAGGGTAAATGATATGGTTTTTTTACAACAAGTTTATTCAAAAGCTAGCTGTATTTTTAGTTTCCTATAAAAGCTATCATTGCGAACGCCAGCACCCGACAATCTTTTATGAGTTCTTTCTCATAAACTGGGCATCTTGCCCGCTCAATAAAAAAATCCCCCACCTTGCGGTAGGGGATTTTTATTACTTATCTACAAAACTAGCAGCCGAATTAACCGAACTTACCAGCAGTAGAAGCAATCAAGAATGCGGCGTAAGTTACGATGTAGCCAACTGTGAAGTGAGCTAGACCAACGACACGAGCTTGAACAATGGACAGAGCAACGGGCTTGTCTTTCCAGCGAACTAGGTTAGCTAGAGGAGTGCGTTCGTGTGCCCAAACAAGGGTTTCAATCAACTCTTGCCAGTAACCTCTCCAGGAGATTAAGAACATGAAGCCAGTAGCCCAAACTAGGTGTCCAAACAAGAACATCCAAGCCCAGACAGACAGGTTATTCACGCCGTAAGGGTTGTAACCGTTAATCAACTGAGCAGAGTTAGCCCAGAGGTAATCGCGGAACCAGCCCATGAGATATGTAGAGTTCTCATTGAACTGAGCTACGTTGCCTTGCCAAATACCTAGATGTTTCCAATGCCAGTAGAAGGTCAACCAACCAATGGTGTTGAGCATCCAGAATGTAGCGAGGTAGAAGGAATCCCATGCTGAGATGTCGCAAGTACCGCCACGACCGGGGCCGTCGCAAGGGAAGGCATAGCCGAAGTCCTTTTTATCGGGCATCAGCTTAGAACCACGGGCATCCAAAGCACCTTTGACCAAGATCAAGGTGGTGGTGTGCAGACCTAAAGCGATCGCATGGTGAACCAAGAAGTCGCCAGGGCCAATTGTCAAGAACAGGGAGTTAGTACCAGCATTAATGGCATCTAACCAACCTGGCAACCAAACGTTAGCGTAGTTAGGCCATGCTGTGTAAGCAATACTATCTGGGTTAGATAGCAAAGTATCTAAACCGTACAGTACTTTACCGTTTGCAGCTTGGACGAATTGAGCAAATACTGGCTCAATCAAGATTTGCTTTTCAGGAGTACCGAAAGCAACTACTACGTCGTTGTGTACGTACAAACCAAGGGTGTGGAAGCCCAAGAAAAGGGATACCCAGCTTAGGTGGGAAATAATCGCTTCTTTGTGCTTCAGCACGCGGTCAAGTACGTTGCCTTTATTTTGTTCTGGATCGTAATCACGTACCCAGAAGATTGCTCCGTGAGCAAAAGCACCAAGCATCAGGAATCCAGCAATATACTGGTGATGCGTGTACAACGCTGCCTGAGTTGTGTAGTCCTTCGCAATAAATGCGTAGGAAGGCATGGAGTACATGTGCTGCGCTACCAGGGAAGTAACAACACCTAGCGCTGCTAAGTGCCAACCCAATTGGAAGTGCAAGGAGTTGTTGTAGGTGTCGTAGATACCTTGGTGAGGTAGGTTGAACGGGCCTTCAACAGGAATACCAAAGAAACTCTTGGCATTCAATGCTTCTTTGAGACTATGACCAATCCCAAAGTTTGTCCGGTACATGTGACCAGCAACGATAAATAAAACTGCGATCGCTAGGTGGTGATGAGCTATGTCAGTCAACCACAAAGCTTCTGTCTGGGGATGGAAACCACCCAAGAAACTCAGAATTGCAGTTCCTGCACCTTGCGATGTCCCGAAGATATGTCCAGGAGTGTCAGGGTTTTGAGAGTAAACACCCCAGTTGCCTGTAAAGAATGGTGTCAAACCGGCTGGGTGGGGTGGGGTATTCAGGAAGTTATCCCAACCTACGTGCTGACCGCGAGCTTCGGGGACAGCAACGTGAATTAAGTGACCTGCCCATGCCAATGAACTAACACCAAACAAACCTGCTAAGTGGTGGTTTAGGCGATGTTCCGCGCTCTTAAACCATGCCAAGCTAGGACGGTACTTGGGTTGCAAGTGCAGCCAACCAGCAAACAGTAATACAGCAGCGAATAATAGCAAGAACACTGAACCGTTGTACAGTTCGCCGTTATTCCGCATACCGATGGTATACCACCAATGGTAGAGACCAGAGTAGGTAATGTTTACCGGATTGCTAGCGCCCGCTTGGGTAAAAGCTTCGATTGCTGGTTTACCAAAGTGGGGGTCCCAAATCGCATGGGCGATGGGACGGATGTGAAGGGGATCTTTAATCCACTGTTCAAAGTTACCTTGCCAGGCCACGTGGAACAGGAGGCTGGATGCCCACAGGAAGATGATTGCCAAGTGACCGAAGTGAGTTGCGAAAATCTTTTGGTAAAGATTTTCTTCCGTCATGCCATCATGGGTTTCAAAATCGTTGCCTGTAGCGATCGCATACCATATCCGACGAGTCGTCGGGTCCTGTGCGAGATCCTGGCTAAATTTCGGAAATTTTGTCGCCATAGGTTTAATAAATCCTCTGACCTTTAGCCATCAAATACCAGCGTTTAGAGTCCTGAGTTTTGAGTCCTGAGTACCAAGTTTTGAGTATTTTCTCAGCACTCAGCACTCAGCACTCAGCACTCCACAACTGATTGCTACCCTACTGAAAGGATGTGTGCATGGAAGAATGCCCAAGTTGTGGCAATTCCTCCCAAGAGGTAGTGAGCTACCCCTACAGCCCGACCCTGAATAATGCTCAGAGCGCGAGGCTGAATTGCTGGTGCTACCTTCAGTTTGTTATGCGCCCAAACAATGGACTCAATCAGTTCTTGCCAGTAGCCGCGACCACTGAACAGGAACATCAAGCTGAATGCCCAGACAAAGTGAGCGCCTAAGAAGAGTAGACCATAGGCAGATAGCGCGCTGCCATAGGAATTGATGACTTGTGTAGCTTGTGCCCACAAGAAGTCTCGTAACCAACCGTTAATGGTAATGGCGCTTTGGGCGAAGTTACCACCAGTGATGTGAGTTACAGTCCCATCTGCATCTACGGTTCCCCAAACATCTGATTGCATCTTCCAACTGAAGTGGAAAATTACAATAGACAGGGAGTTGTACATCCAGAAAAGTCCGAGGAATACGTGATCCCAACCGGAGACTTGACAGGTACCGCCACGACCGGGGCCGTCGCAAGGGAAGCGGAAGCCCAAGTTTGCTTTGTCTGGAATCAGACGAGAGCTACGGGCGTACAGCACACCTTTGAGCAGAATTAGGACGGTGACGTGAATGGTGAAAGCGTGAATGTGGTGAATTAGGAAGTCCGCTGTGCCCAAAACAATGGGTGCAGCTGCCACTTTACCGCCAACAGCCAAGACACCGCCGCCAAAGACATAGCTAACTGGTTCTAGGGCATTGGGTGCAGTTGTACCAGGAGCCAAGGCGTGGATATTTTGTATCCACTGGGCAAATACTGGCTGCAATTGAATCCCTGTATCAGAGAACAAGTCTTGAGGACGACCCAATGCACGCATTGTGTCGTTGTGGATGTAAAGTCCAAAGCTATGGAAGCCAAGGAAAATACACACCCAGTTCAGGTGAGAAATAATCGCGTCACGGTGACGAATCACCCGATCCAGCAAGTTGTTTTGATTCACAACTGGATCGTAATCCCGCACCATGAAGATCGCAGCGTGAGCTGCTCCACCAACAATCAAGAAACCACCGATCCAAATATGGTGAGTGAATATGCACAACTGCGTAGCGTAATCAGTTGCCAAATATGGATAGGGGGGCATCGCGTACATGTGATGCGCGATGATGATGGTCAGCGAACCCAAGAAGGCTAAGTTAGTAGCCAACTGAGCATGCCAAGATGTGGTCAGGTTTTCGTAGAGACCTTTGTGACCTTCACCGGTGAAAGGACCTTTGTGGTTTTCTAGGATCTCTTTAATGCTGTGACCAATACCCCAGTTGGTACGGTATTGATGACCAGCAACGATAAAGAGAACTGCGATCGCTAAGTGGTGATGAGCAATGTCAGTCATCCACAAGCCGCCTGTTACTGGGTTTAGACCGCCCTTGAAGGTCAGGAAGTCAGCATACTGACCCCAGTTCAAGGTGAAGAAAGGTGCTAAACCAGCAGCAAAGCTGGGATACAACTCGGTCAACAAGTCTTTGTTCAAGATGAACTCGTGGGGCAAGGGGATGTCTTTGAGAGCAACACCTGCATCCAAAAGCTTGTTGGTCGGATTGGACACGTGGATTAAGTGACCTGCCCATCCCAAGGAACCACAACCTAGCAGTACTTGCAAGTGGTGATTCAGCATCGACTCCACATTCTGGAACCATTCCAGTTTGGGAGCGCGTTTGTGGTAGTGGAACCAGCCGGCAAATAGGAACAAGCCTGCTAATACCAAGCCACCGATCGCTGTTACATACAGTTGGAAGGAGTTTGTAATCCCCCAACCACGCCATACTTGGAACAAACCGGAGGTGATTTGAATACCGTGGAAACCACCGCCAACATCACCGTTTAAAATGTCTTGCCCGACAATGGGCCAAACAACTTGGGCACTTGGTTTAACGTTTAACGGGTCGCTTAACCAAGCTTCGTAGTTAGAAAACTTCGCGCCGTGGAAAATCATCCCGCTCAACCAAACCATCACTACGGCTAAGTGGCCGAAGTGGGCTGAGAATATCTTGCGGGATATATCTTCTAAATCGCTTGTATGTGTATCAAAATCATGGGCGAGTGCGTGCAGGTTCCAAATCCATGTGGTGGTTTTGGGACCTCTGGCTAAGGATCTGTCAAAATGTCCAGGTTTTGCCCATGCCTCAAATGAGGTTGGAACTGGGTCATTATCGACGATTACTCTTGCCTTTTTTTCCTCTCGCTCCGGAGGACTTATTGTCATTTGACCTCCTCTCTTGATAAGGAATGAGGAATCATGAATACCACAAAGTGAACCATTACCGGATACTCAGAATTTTACTGAAGCCGCGATGAAGACCCTATGTGGAGAGTTGTTTCTCGTTGAATTATAGAGTCTTCACCTGCACTTTGTTGGAGATATTTTAACAATAATTCAAACTTGGTGGAATATTGCTGAAATTCCCGCCTTATCTGCCTTTTAACGTCAAACTATTTGTCTAAAAGTCAATAGATTAACCATTTTAATTTACAAAGAATAACAATTCGTAAGTTTTATGGTTTTGCTGTATGTATTGGGCATTCCAGCTTTTACTACTATTACTCATGAACATTTGTGTCATCTTTCCATTGTGGTAAGTAAAAAGCTGTAAAAAGTATGACTTATTTTCAAATCTACTGAAATAGACACAGGAAAACTTAGGCGATGTGAGGTAGATTTCACCTTTTGGGCTATAGTTCCAGATGGACAGTTTGAGCGAAAATAATCTGTCAATTGTCGAAGACTATCACTGGGTGCAACGCATGAACTCGTGGCAGAAAAGGGTGTTAGAGAAGCTCCTACCTGAGAGGTTCCCGATTCTTAGGTGGATAATGACATTGTTGCTGGTATTAAGCTTGACCAGTTGCGGCGAGAAAGTCGCTAGCCAGGAAGTATCTAATAGCTATAGAGAAAACTCTCCACAGATTTCTCAAATTTCAAAGCAATTTTCGGAAGTTTCCCCACCATCTGTTATTCAAGAACTGCGGACAATTTTGGAAGTTTATCAGCCACAAGTGACAATTGTTACTCCAAAATCTGATGAAGTTTTCCAAGATAACAAAATCACAGCTAGTTTTCAGGTTAAGGATCTACCAATATTTAAAGACCCACAATTACAATTGGGGCCACATCTACACGTAATTCTGGATAATCAACCTTATATACCTGTTTACGACCTCAATCAGCCCTTGGTTTTGCCAGACTTGTCTCCAGGTACTCATACCCTGCGCGTCTTCGCTTCTCGTCCTTGGCATGAAAGCTTTAAGAATGAAGGCGCTTATGCCCAGACAACATTTCACGTCTTTACCAAAACCGACGACAACAACCCAGATCCTAAATTACCCCTCCTAACTTACAGCCGTCCTCAAAGTAGCTATGGGGCAGAGCCAATATTACTGGATTTTTATCTAACTAACGCTCCCCTACACCTGGTTGAGAAGGAAAACGCTAACGACGGATTTAGTGATTGGCGTATCCGCGTCACAATTAATGGTGAAAGCTTTATTTTTGATCGCTGGCAAGCTGTTTATCTTAAAGGCTTCCAAACTGGTAAAAACTGGATAAAGTTAGAATTTCTCGATAACCAGGGAAATCCTCTCAAAAATGCCTTTAATACCACAGTCCGGTTGATTGACTACCAGCCAAAGGGTAAAGACACTTTATCAAAAATTGTGAGAGGAGAACTCACAGCAGATGAGGTGCGGGGCATTGTAGACCCGAATTATAGACTTGCACCTAAACCTACACCTACGCCTTCTGTTGAAAAAACACCCGAAATACAACCGAAGCTAGAAAAACAGCCCATTCCGGAAACTGAAGTTCCCAAAGAATCTAAAACACAGCCAGAACAACCAAAATTGGAAATTCCAACGGCTGTACCATCTCCCACCTTATCCCCGATACCATCAGAAATAATTGAGTCTCCGGTACCAGAATCACAGCCAGAGGTAACGCCGACTCCTGAATCGACACCGTTACCTGAAAAAGTTGTCCCTCAACCAACAAAACCTAGATTTGGCGGATTTTTCAAACGTCAGGCTGGTAAAGTTCCCACACCACAAACAACAGTTGCACCATCTCCTACTTTGCCACCCACGCTGCCAGAGATTATCGAGTCTCCAGTACCAGAAATAATTACGCCAACGCCAGAACCACAGCCAGAGGTAACATCAACTCCTGAATCAACGCCGTTACCTGAAAAAGTTGCGCCTCAGACAAAAAAATCTAAATTTGGCGGATTTTTTAACCGTCAAACGGGCAAGACACCAACTCCACAAGTAACAGTTGCGCCATCTCCTAGTTTGCCACCAACGCTGCCAGAGATTATCGAGTCTCCAGCACCAGAACCACAACCGGAGGTAACGCCAACTCCTGAATCAACGCCGTTACCTAAAATAAGCGCTCCCGAAACAGAAAAACCAGAGTTAACCAAAAATACTCAACTGTAACTCTTGCGCTAAAGCCTCAACAAATGCGATCGCACCTACAGGATTTCCGATATCATCCAACCCAGGACTGTAGCAAGCGATCGCTCCCTCACCTGGTACTATTGCTACAAGTCCACCACCAATCCCTGATTTCATCGGCAAACCAATCTTGACTGCAAACTCGGCAGAAGCTTCGTACAATCCACAATTTAACATCACAGTATTGACAATTCGGCGGTTTTGTGATTTTAAAAAGTTATTTTCACAAGCTAAAAGTTTTCCTAACAAGGCTAAATCTTCAACTTGCCCAGATATACAGCATATTTGCTCGTAAGTGTCAAGTGCTGTTTCAATATTTTCTAGATGTCCAGCTTCGGCGAGATAGTTTGCGATCGCTTCATTGGCTGTTGAGCGGGTTAATCGCACTGAAGCCAGCGTTACCTCATCTAAGCTTAGTTGGCAACCGGCTAATTGGTTGAGCCATTGACAAAATAAAAGAGTGCGTTGATTTGCGTCCTTTCCTGGTAACTTATCAGCAAGCGTAATTGCCCCACTATTAATCATGGGGTTGCGGGGATAACCGCGATCGCTAACTAATTGTTTTAAAGAATTGAAGGGTGCATCCGATGGTTCCACCCCAACCCACTTAAAAACCGTTTCTGCTCCAAAATGTTCCAGCAGATAAAGGAGAGAAAATGTCTTAATCACGCTCATTAGCGGGAAAATACAAGCTATATCCCCAAAACTGATAGTTTTACCCGATTCACAGCATATATAGGCTGCAAACCAACCAGGATCAGCTTTAGATAATTGCGGAATGCGATCGATAATTTTTCCGTGTTCAGCTTTTGTTTTTGCTTGTTGTACCCAAGCTGACAACTCTATAGTAGTTAGTCTGTTAAGTCGTTTCAAAAGTGATGTCCGTTAAAACCATTTCTAGTTTATGCGGATACTGAAAGTTAGAAACTGGTAGTCCAGTCCCCAGTCCCTTTTTCTAAGCATATCTGTTCAACCAATTCTGATGAATGTATTTAACAACGCTATCTTCTGTGTTTGAGCCAATTTCTAATGTTGCATAACGTTTGAGTTTGGCATCTGCGTTAGCAACTGCAATGGCATGATTAGCAATTTTGAACATTTTGATGTCATTAATTTGATCGCCAAATACCACAATTTCACTTTCCTTTAATCCATAAGTCTCTACCAGAGTCCGAATGGCTTGGCCTTTTGTCGCTTTGCGGTCATGAATTGTTAACCAATACCAACCTGGAGAGTATTGGTTTTCCATCAAGTGTGTCTCTACACTAGTTTCATGTCTTTCAATAATCGCGCCTTGAAGTTCGAGTAATTCGTGTGCGTGACCAATCACTGTTAGACAAACAATTTGATCGCTAAAAGAATGTGTCAAATCTTCAATTGCTCGCAATCTTCGGTCTTTGCTGGTTAAGCGATCGTTAATATGCCAACGCATTCCATCGTTCATTACATTTTTATAGTAAACACAATCTTCTGTGCCATTAAAACTAGATACAAAGGGAACACAGCCAAACTCCAGGATAATTTTGTAGATACTTTCAACTACAGAAGGGCAAATAGAATTTATGATTTCATGTCTACCAGAATCCAAATCAGAAATAAAAGCACCATTAAATTCAATAATCGGGAGACGAAGATTCAAATCTTTCAGAATGACCTGCATAGAAACAACGCTACGCGCACTAGCTACAGTAAACTGGAGTCCTTGATGCAAGAGTTCAGAAAGTATTTTTTTGCTGAACGAAGAAAGAATTGCATTATCTCCAAGCAATGTACCGTCTAAATCTGAAATATAGAAAGTGTTCATAAACTTTCACTGACACTAGTTGAGAAGATAATTATAATTTAAATTACGTTAAGTCGCTAGACTTAGAGTATTTTGCAAGAATTAAGTTTGACTATTTGTGGATTTTGATTTCACTGATCTAGACTGTTGTCTACCTTTTATTGTGTATCAACTGTGCATAAAATAAGCAAATTATGCATCAATACAGTTCAGTTAGTGTCAAAAACCTTAAGTTGTGTAAGTTGGGTTTAGGAACGAAACCCAACATTTCCAGGGCTTTGTTGGGTTGCGCTTTGCTTCACCCAACCTACATTTTTTTTTAACTGAACTGTATTGAATTATGCATGACAAACACTCTTAACTTAAAGTTAAATTAATGAGCTAATTTTAGTAAAGGATACTTTATGATTCCCCGTGTTAGAGCGCCAGAATTACCACAAAATTACTCTTGGCTAAATACCGATAAGCCTTTATCTCTTAAACAATTCAAAGGTAGAGTCGTAATTTTAGATTTTTGGACATACTGCTGCATTAATTGTCTGCATATTCTGCCAAACTTGAAATATTTAGAACAAAAATATAAAGATAGCCTTACTATTATCGGCGTTCACTCCGCCAAATTTGACAACGAAAAAGAAACAGAAAACATCCGTCAAGCCATACTACGTTACGACATTGAACATCCAGTTGTAGTTGACAGAGATTTTCGGATTTGGCAAGAATATGCTGTGCGTGCTTGGCCTACGTTAATAATTATTGATCCAGAAGGTTACGTGATTGGCCAGATTTCTGGTGAAGGAAACCGTGATACTTTAGACGAGTTGATTAAAAAGTTAATTCAGCAACACCAAGACAAAGGCACAATTAATTTTCAAGAAATCAGCTTAACTTTAGAAAAACAGCGCCAACCATTAATCACACCCCTAGCTTTCCCTGGTAAAGTTCTAGCTACTCCGATGGGTTTATTCATCGCTGACTCTGGACATCACCGTCTGGTTGTGAGTAGCTTTGATGGAGAAATTTTGCACTTAATTGGTACTGGAAAATCAGGTTTAACCGATGGTGCTTTTAACGAAGCGCAATTTTTTGCACCACAGGGAATGGCTTATGATACCGAAAATCAGATTCTTTATGTTGCTGATACAGAAAATCATGTTCTGCGGCGAGTTGATTTAAAGCGCCAAGTAGTTGAAACTATTGCAGGAATAGGTGAACAAAGCCGTAATATTCATCCTCATGGCGGTGCTGGTTTAGAAACCGCGCTGAATTCCCCTTGGGATTTAGTGAAAGTGGGAAATACCCTATTTATTGCAATGGCTGGGCCGCATCAAATCTGGGAAATGGATTTGGAAAATAGCATCATCAAAACTTATGCTGGTATTGGTGCAGAAGCGTGTATTGATGGTTCACTTACCGAATCTGCCTTTGCACAACCTAGTGGTATTACTAATAATGAGCAAGAATTATATATTGCTGACAGTGAAGTTAGTTCAATTCGTGGTGTTGGAATTGTCGAACCGTACCAAGTGCGAACTGTTTGCGGTAGTGGCGGTTTATTTGACTTTGGGGATGTAGATGGACAAGGTGAAGATGTCCGTTTACAACATTGTTTAGGAGTGGAATATGCCCATAATTTTCTGTGGGTGGCAGATACTTATAACCATAAAATTAAATTAGTTAGTCCGAGTGGAAATTGTCAAACAGTTTTGGGAGATGGTTTTGCTGGTTTACAAAATGGTCAAGGTAAAAATAGCCGCTTTTTTGAACCTTCGGGATTGAGTGTTATGGATTCATATTTATATATTGCTGATACCAATAACCATGCTATCCGTCGCGTAGATTTGAATACTTTTGAGGTAAAAACCCTAGAGTTTATTGGGTTATGTGCGCCAGATGTTTGTATTCCGCCGAATTGATAGAATCATAACCTCATGCAAAAGCACAAAGAAAAGCTCTGTATCTGGAGTGTCTAAGCGTGATATTTTAAAGAAGAATTTTGTAGAGCGATCGCTTGTATGCAATTAGTAATTTTTGATATTGATGGTACACTAACAAATACCTACAAAGTTGATGAAGATTGTTTTAAACGTGCTTTTGCATTAGAATTTGGAATTTTTGGTGTACATACAAATTGGTCTGAATACTCATACACCACAGATTCGGGAATTACACAGGAAATTTTCAAAGAAAAATTAGAACGTCTTCCTTCAAATGAAGAGTTAGTCAGAATTAAAGCGCGTTTTGTTAGTCTACTCCAGGAAGCGTATATTAATAACCAAGATTTATTCAGCGAAATACCTGGTTCTGCAAAAGTATTAGCTAAATTACAGTTATACCCTGATTGGTGTGTTGCGATCGCAACTGGTGGTTGGCGTGAGTCTGCTAAACTAAAACTTCAAAAAGCCAACTTAGAAATAGAAGGCATTCCGTTCGCCTCAGCTAATGATGCACTTTCGCGAGAAGATATTATTAAAACAGCTATTATCAAAGCAGAGAATCTTTATCAAGTTGAAAAATTCCAGAAAGTTGTTTTTGTCGGTGATGGTGTTTGGGATGTAAAAGCTGCCTATCGGTTGAATATTGCTTTTATTGGCATAGGTGATAAGAAATTAACAAATGTAGGCGCTACAAAAGTAATTAAAGACTTTACCAATTTAGAAGATTTCCTGAAAATATTACAATCCGCAGAAATTCCTAGATTTTCTATGAACACTATTATTCACATTACCAAACGCCAAGAATGGGAAAAAGCAAAAAATCTCGGTACATATCGCGCTGATTCTTTAGACAGTGAAGGTTTTATACATTGTTCAAAATCAACGCAAATACTCAAGGTTGCCAAGAGATTTTTTGATAATCAAAAAGAATTAGTACTACTTTTTATTGATTCGGAAAAAGTACAAGCTGAAATTCGCTATGAACCTGCTGAAATAGGTGAATTATTTCCTCATATTTATGGTGAATTAAATATTGATGCTGTGTATCAAGTGATTGATTTTGAAACTGGGGAAGATGGTTTATTTGAGTTGCCGCAAGAAGTTATAAATTTAGAATTATGAACCGCAGAGGCGCAGAGGACACAGAGGAGAAGAGATGGAAAGAATTTAAGCGTTCGCCTTTGGCGTTGGCGAAGCCATCGCTTTTGGGGCGTTTGCTAAATCAAATTTGGGAAAATTCCCTTTTCGCTCATCTCGAATTTGAGTAAAAATGAAATTATTTAACAACTAACATCCTATGGTTACTCTTCAACTCAGCCAAATTCGAGTTCCACCAGGGCAAAGAATAATACTGGAAGATGTGAGTTGGCAAGTATTTGAAGCAATTCTCAACGAGTTAGGGGAACATCGCGGGAGTCGAGTAGCATACAGCCAAGGAACGTTAGAAATTATGGCTCCATTACCAGAACATGAGCGGTCTAAGGTAATCATCGGAGACTTGGTGAAAGCTTTGCTAGATGAACTCGATCTAAATTGGGAATCTTTAGGTTCAACTACCTTTAAGCGAAAAGATATAAGTGCAGGTATTGAACCTGATGATTGTTTTTATATTCAAAACTATAAGCTAATGATTGGGAAAGACAGGATCGACCTAACTGTTGACCCTCCTCCTGATTTGGCGATTGAAATTGATGTCACCTCTAAAACCCAAATTAGTGCCTACGAAGCGTTAAGAGTACCTGAAATTTGGCGATATGAAAACAAAAACCTAGAAATTAGCTTGCTGCAAGGTGAACAATATGTGAAGTCTCTCATCAGCCCCACGTTTCCTACTTTTTCTATCACGGAACTCATTCCCCGGTTTGTGGAAATGGCACGAACTACAGGAATGAGTTCAGCACTTAGAGTATTTCGACAATCAGTAAGAGAACAAATACAAGACAGCTAAGGCAATAGAATTCACGGGTATATGATAACTCTCGTCCGCTAAGGTCAAATCAAGGTTTTGCCTGAGTAGATGCGATTTCTAACCGCCAAATTAAAGGCATTCCGCGCTTTACTTAAAGAAGGGGAATTAATATAGAGTAATTGTGACCGAATTTAATTTACAAATCCAAGAAAATAGCGATGGCTGCGCCAACGCCAAGGGCGAACGCTTATCAACTCCACTGGAGGATGCTTTACCTAGCTTGCTTCCCCTTCAGAGTACGATACACTGCATCAACACCAAAGGCGATCGCCTTGACCGTTTCCTTTCCCAAGAATTACCTGACTTATCCCGTTCTCGCATCCAACAGTTAATCGAACAGGGTAACGTCCAACTTAACGATCAAGTTTGCACATCTAAGAAGATCAATGTCAAGCTAGGCGATCGCATCACTCTCGAAATACCAGAAGCACAACCCCTGGAACTACTAGCAGAAGATATCCCCTTAGATATCCTCTACGAAGACGACCAGTTACTTATTCTTAACAAACCCGCAGGTTTAGTTGTCCATCCTGCGCCGGGTCATCCAGATGGCACTTTGGTAAATGCTTTATTGGCTCACTGTCCCAATCTACCAGGAATTGGCGGAGTCCAACGTCCGGGAATCGTCCATCGATTGGATAAGGATACAACAGGAGCGATCGCGATCGCTAAAACAGATATTGCCCATCGTCATCTACAAGCACAACTCAAAGCAAAAACTGCACGGCGAGAATACTTGGGCGTAGTTTACGGTGCGCCAAAAACTGAAAGTGGCACCATAGATTTGCCCATTGGTCGCCATCCCCAAGACCGGAAGAAAATGGCAATTATACCCGTTGAACAAGGTGGACGATCTGCCGTCACTCATTGGCAAATACTAGAACGCCTTGGTAACTTCACCTTGATTCACTTTCAATTAGAAACTGGACGCACCCATCAAATTCGTGTCCACAGCGCCAAAATGGGACATCCAATTGTCGGCGATCGAGTTTATAGTTCTGGTCATTCAGTAGGGGTAAATTTGCCCGGTCAAGCACTACACGCTTGGCGACTAAAATTGCAGCATCCTCTTTCTGGGGAGTTGATTGAGGTGACAGCTACTCCTCCCGCCCACTTTACAAAACTTTTGGAGATGTTAAAAAGACGAACTGTACTTTAAGCACATCCCACGCCTGAAACTAGCCCCATTTCACATACATTGAGCCATTGATAAAAAACCAAAAACCATACTCAATGCCCAATTCCCAATCCCCAATTCCCATTAACAACTAGCGTGCATCAGACATGGGATAGAGTCTGTTTCACTTAGTTATACCTAAATAAAACTCCTACATAACCCAAGACTTATGCACGCTATAAAATAATCAATCAAATGGATGTACTAGCCAGCCACCGATCAAAAATCGTTATTTAATTCCTGCCAGTTGCCGATAAGGTACAGACTTCTCGATATCGATGTTGAATGACGAGATCCTTTGTGGTGCATTGCCAGTTGCATTGACACTTTGTGCCATAGACAGGAATAGAGCTGGATCGCCAGCTTTGGGCTTTTGCTCTTGTGGAAGGAATCTGCGTACTTCGACCTGCCAAATGATTTGGGGGAAACCCAGTTTGGTACGGTGGTAATCTTCGTATCGTGGTGATTTGATGTTGAATGGCAACTCACCCGCAGATTGAGATGGCAGTATCCGACGGCGCTGATAAGGCACTGTAGAGTATCCAAAATTGCTCAGGTACTCTTCGGTGTTGAGTACTTCATCAACCAAGCCTACAATACCCTTGGTAGCAACTACAATTGACCAAGCAATTTTTTCGCGCTCGTTGTATGGGTCGCGTCCTAAAACCCGCTGAATTACTTGCTCAACAAAGCGATAATTATTGTTGAGGTCGTAGAAGCTTTTCTTAAAGGTATTAGAAAGCAGTAACCCACGAATAAAGTCCCGCACTGTAATTTGTCCATTACGGAGTTGAGACTCTAAATATGTTTCGCGATCGGCAGCAAAGGCATAAAAGAAAATTTGACGATATGCTGCTTCAATCAGATCACCTAAATCTGATGGAGAAAGTATATTGTCTGTAGTAAAAATCCTGGGCTGTTCATCACCTGGTACTTCATATCCAGCTACACGCTGATTTTGACTTGAAGGATCATACGTTAACAGAGGAATTGACACTCTAAAGCCTCCATGTTTCTTAATTAAAGTTAACAACTTTAAATCACATATTAAGGGAGTAGTTGGATCAGAACCTCAGATTCTGATAAAATTTCACGAAACTTAACTAAGGGCAATTTCAGTATTCGTAGGAGAAAATGATTAGCCCGCTGGATTTAACCCATAGCTAATTAATAAAGGGAGAAGGGCTTCCAGCTTAATGGCTACGTAAATGACTCAAAAAGCTTTGTTCACATATTTTAGATTAGAAGATTCCGTTTCACCTTTTTGAACTAAGGCAATGATTTTTAACATTTAGCAAAAGAAATTAATGGCGAATTGGGGACTGGGGATTGGGGACTGGGGACTGGGGACTGGAAATTGGTTATTCTCCTCTGCTCCTCTGCTCCTCTGCCTCCCCTGCCTCCCCTGCCTCCTTCAATGACCTATCCAAAATTTCAGAGGGTCTATGGTTGACTTACAGTAAGGCCAGCTACGCAAAGTTGCTTCCATCCCTACCTCCCAGTAAGGTGGTTCCAATCCCAGTCCTAAACATAGATGAGATAGGATGCTAGCAAACTGCTCGTTGTGACCAAAGTCTCCTAAATGGGCATGGGCGTATTCATGGACGACTACACCAAACCAGTCTTTAGGTTCAACTCGACCGACATCTACCAAAATGGTGGTTGGGTTCGTGAGAATGTTGCACAGCCCATCTATGCCGAAGGATTGAGCTATGGGTACTGCAAAAATTTGGATGTGGCGACGCTCTTGGGGATGAAAGCACTCATGACAAACTTCTAGATAGGCATTTATCTGAGCGTTTACGGTGTTAATATTTTCACCGATCCAAGTGCAAATGGGAATGCGATCGCGCAGGTTATCAAACACATCCACCATACCCGGTTCTAGGGCAAGTCCCTGTACTAGACGCAGGTAATCTTGCCCACGAGTAAAAGCATCACTCTGCTTGAGATAATTCACCAGCCCAAAACTGAATAAAACTGTCTTTTTTCCAGAACATCCGGCCCTTGTGTTTCTGTTACTTCTGCTGTGCTGGAAACCTCAACAGAATTATCAATGCGGGTTTCAGAACAAAATGATGCTGTACTGAAGCCGCCAAATCGTTTGACTGTACTGGTTCGCAGTCGCATATTTGGGCTGGCAAACCAGAATCGCTCAATGGAACTCATTGTTTCGTATTCGGTTGTCAGCACCAGTCCATCTTCATCATCCATGTGAAAAAGACCGACTACAGGCACTATTTCGGCGTAACCTCTTTCGCGGAGTAATTTGCCTTGCCTTGGGTTATCGCTATCAGGCACGATCGCAAATATGGTTTTCCCCTGATGATTTTCCTCACCCTCTCTATCCCATGCCATAGTGCCTAGCCAACGCACACGTGACCCACCTATTGAAAGGCTGGGGTCAATCTCATGATACTGGCACAGTTCAATGATTTCTGGATGATCGGCATCTAGAGTTTCTACCTGTATATCTGATTCTCCCGTCTCTGAACGCTTGAAGGCCAGATGATGAGTTGCACGTTGCGATCGCCACTTACCAGCACTTAGCTGAAAAAATTCCATTGCGTCTATCAATCTTCTGACTCCTACTTATTACTCCTGCGGATGATGTTTTCCTTGTTCTTTCTTTTTACAGTTGTTGGTATATAAACATTCTAAACATTACAGCTATTAGCGGTCAGCTTCAATAAACTCCCTACAAAGGGAGAGGCGGACGTGTCGTTGTGTAATTGTAAACTTTTATGGGGACTATTTCTTATGGCTTGACAATGTAGACGTTTTAATATCTCAGTGCTAGACTATTAGGAAGCAATGTCAATGACAGCTTACGCCTTCACACTAGCGGTAACAACACATACCCTTCGATCCAGTCAATCCGAGGAGTGAATGATGGACTTCCCAATCGAACTAACTTTAGAGCAACAGTTTCGTTTACAAAATTTGAAAGACCAGGTAAAAAATTTGAGTCAAGAAGAAGCTCAGGATTTTTTGTTAGAAGTCTTACGGCAGATGATGGTGAAAGATAATTTGGTCAAACATCTGCTCAAACAAGCTTAATCAATTAAAAAATAAGATTTTTTCCTTAAGACTTACGCAGTGGCAGAGTTCCATTGAAACGCGTAAGTCTTAATTTTTTGGGCATTGGGAATTGGGCATGGTGAGAAAGAATTTTATCAAGAAGGGAAAGGGGAAACATGAAGAGTGCTGAGTGCTGAGTTGGGTAAAAATCTTGCTCCTTGTTGACAGTCTGTTTCTCCCTTTTCCCTAGTCCCCAGTCCCCAATCCCCAGTCCCCAATCCCAAATTAAATATTACAGATTATTACTTTGTCTCTCATAGTAAAGACTAGGGTACTATTGATCCCCTATGTTTTTGTTTGGCTACTCACAGTTAATCTGATCGAGAACACGCCAGAAATAATATCCGCCATTTGTGAATATTAAGGAGAACTCATGGTTCTTGATGCTTTTTCCAGAGCTGTAATTGCGGCTGATGCCAAAACCGCTCCTATCGGTGGTGCTGACTTGGCAGCCCTTAAGTCTTTCATCGCTGAAGGCAACAAGCGCCTTGATGCAGTGAATGCGATCGCCAGCAACGCTAGCTGTGCGGTTTCTGATGCCATTGCAGGGATTGCTTGTGAAAACACAGGTTTGATTCAATCTGGTGGTAACTTGTACCCCACCCGTCGGATGGCTGCTTGCCTACGTGATGCTGAAATCGTTCTGCGCTACGTAACTTATGCGCTATTGGCTGGCGATTCTTCCGTATTGGATGATCGTGCTTTGAACGGTTTGAAAGAAACCTACACAGCTTTGGGCGTACCCACAGGATCTTCTGTACGCGCTTTCCAAATCCTGAAGGCTATTAGCGTCGCTCACATCACCAACACCAACACTGAAGCTAACGCTGGCAAAAAGTTCCGCAAACTGGACACTCCTCAAGGCGACTGCTCTGCTCTAGCTGCTGAAGCTGCTAGCTACTTCGATCGCGTTATTTCTGCTCTGAGCTAATTGCTAATCGCTAACGCCTAAAGCCTATTAGTCAAGCCAACTGAAATAAAAACTCGATCAAATCTAATCTGGAGTATAAAAAGCAATGAAATCAGTTATCACTACGGTTATTGGAGCTGCTGATGCAGCAGGTCGTTTCCCAACCTCCTCTGATCTAGAATCAGTTCAAGGTAGCATTCAACGTGCTAGTGCTCGTCTAGAAGCTGCTGAAAAGCTAGCTGCTGGTATCGATAACGTAGCTAAGGAAGCTTATGATGCTGCCTTCAAGAAATATCCTTACCTCACCCAAGAAGGCGAAGCTGGCGCTACCCAAGTCAAAAAAGACAAGTGCCTCCGCGACATCAAGCATTACCTACGCTTGATCAACTACAGCTTAGTTGTGGGCGGTACTGGCCCTCTAGACGAATGGGGTATTGCAGGCGCTCGTGAAGTGTATCGCTCTTTGGGTCTGCCCACAGCTCCTTACGTTACCGCGATGACTTACACCCGCGATCGCGCTTGCTCTCCTCGTGACATGTCTCCTCAAGCATTGGTTGAGTTCCGCGCTCTCCTCGACTATGTAATCAACTCCCTGTCATAGTGACACGGATTGACTAGACGAGCGATAGTCATACTCTAAAACTTAGGGACTCTCAGTCTGTTGCTTTGCCTGTATCTGGTTGAGTGACTGACCAAGAGTCCCTCAGTTGTTACTAATTCGTAATTCGTAATGACGCTCTCTACGAAACGCTAAAAGCGAACGAATACTCGCTAACGTAATTCGTAATTCATGATTGAATTTGGGGGATTTAGACAGGAAAATTTGATTTTATGACAATAGATTCTCTATTTGAACAGTTAAAACACCCCAACCCCAATCTGCGGGAACGGGCTATGTGGGAACTGGCTGATGTCCGTGATGAAAATACCATTCCTCGGTTGATGGGCATTTTGGATGAGGAAGATGTTACCTACCGTCGAGCTGCGGTAAAGGCACTGGGTGCTATTGGTACGGACGCTGTACCGCTACTGACAGAGTCATTAGTAAATAGCGATAATGCGACCATTCGGGGTAGCTGTGCTAAGGCACTGGCACAGGTTGCTGCTAACCATCCCGATGTTCCTTTCCCGGCTGAGGGCTTACAGGGATTAAAAACAGCGCTCAATGACCAAAATCCCGTTGTTTATATTGCATCAGTGATGGCGCTGGGTGAAATTGGTTCTCCTGCTTTTGAGGTTTTGACTGAAGCTTTGAAAACAATAGATAACGTTGCAATGGCTGTAGCGATCGTCAATGCACTCGGTTCGATGGGTGATATCCGAGGAGTAGAAGTGCTGACAGCATTGACAAATGATGAATCTATTGAACCGTATGTTAGAGAGTCCGCAGTCAGTGCTTTGCCTCGATTAGATCAGGTGATTAAGTATAAGAGAGAGTAGCGATCGCTCTTAAATACAACTACTTTTATCAATCCTAATAGACCAGATACATTAGATGAATAGACTGGGTGTCACCTTGAAGTAATCTCCGAGTGCCTTAGCTTGTGCCTTACTAATCGACCGCTTACCGTTCACAACCTCAGACACCACGCCGCTCGATCCGATGATGCCCACCAAGTCAGCTTGACGAGTATCACTCGCTTCCATAATGTGTTGGAGAATTTCATGCGGTGCAGATTCATCCATTGGATAGTTCTGTGCCTCATACGCTTCAATCAGCGTTACTATCAGCTTATGCAGAGCTTGTTCTTCTGGAGTCCGGTTCTTGCAAAACGTTAGGCGCTCTGCCACAGCTAGGGCGCGATTGTATTCCTCTTCCGTCTCAATGACCTTGGGGGCAACTTCAGCTAGTAGACTACTATAAGCAGCTTGGTCAAAAGTAAGGGTCATTTTTCCATTTACCTTTGTCGTATTCGGCATGAGTTAGAAAGTATTTGTAGTAAAGCGTTTGGTTTTCGTAGTCAATACCGACAATCAGGCGATAGTCATTCCCTTTGATGTTAAAGACTGTAAAATTTCCAACCGCTTCAGCATCTCGATAAATTTTACGAACTTCCTCCAAGTTTTGCCATTCCACCTTCTTGACGGTTGCGTACCAGTCGTCAATTTGCTTTTTGACATCGGGGTATTGGACAGTATCAATGCGGAGATTCCGAATCGCAATCAGATGCATTCGTGTCTAAGTTCTCTAGCCATATTCATTAATTAACGAAAAACTAATTGCTGCTTAAATACTCTCAAAACGAGAGGAAGATGTCAAGTTGTAAATATGCATCGACCTATTCCCAAGCATCTTCTTCTAGCTGTCTCTCAATTTGAGAAATCGCTAACTTAATCACTGCCTGAACCCCCGCTTCTTTTTCCTCAGTTAATGCAGCTTGCAGTGGTTCTAAAGCAGTGCGATCGCCAATTTTCATCAATGCTAAAGCCGCCGCTTTTCGAGTTTCCCAATCGGCATGATGCAGTAACTCAACCAGATTAGGAATTGCTGGTTGATAGGCTAGGCTGCCTAAAGCAGATGCAGCTTCACACCGCACGATTAAGGATGAATCAGTGAGAGCGTTCACCAGAATGTGAAATGCTCCTTCTTCAGTGCCTTCTTGAGCGATTTTAGCGATCGCACCTACCACCCCAGCCCGAACTTCAGCCGAGTCTGAGTTAATCTCTCGATATAAATGCTCCTTCGCTTCTGCCCCAATAAATCCTAACGCCCATACCGCATGACCTTTGGCACTTTCCGGATACTCGGTTGACGCTAAGATTTTCAGCAACGCTGGTACAGCTGCCTCGCCTATTTTGGCAAGCCCCCCCACCGCCGAGGTTTTGACCACGGTATCTTCATCATTTAAAAGAGCGTTGACCAAAGTGGGAACTGCGATCGGGTCAGCGATGAGTGTCAGGGTTTTAGCACTGGCTCTCCGCACAACTGGGTTTGGATGATTTGCCACAGCTTCCATCAATAAGGGGGTCGCTGGTTTACCAATTTTACCCAATGCCTCTGCGAAACTCAACCTAACCATACCCCGTGAGTCCCCCATACTCTCAACCATCCGCTGTATTAGCTCTTGGTCATCGGGGTTAAAGGTGTTTAAGCTTAATTGCTCACTCACCGCTGCAAATAAAGCATCAGTTTCTACATGGGACAGATTTAACAAATCAGCCCCGGATTGAGTTTCGGAGTTGAGCATATAACTTCTAGCTAAATTATTAAAATGAATTACTAGTTGCTGACACTCAAGGCAGCCTGTTGATTACGGAGTTCCTGGAGAGCAGAATCAATCTTGGTAAGCTCAGGCTCTAGTTTTGCCATGACGTTTACTCTCATTAATTTAGCCCGTTTTGCTGTTTCCGTAGTTTCTTGGATTAGACGTTCCCGATATTGCTCAAGTTCTGCAATAACTTCTGCTACATCTTGGGCGGTTACGTTATTGTTTGTTGTGAATTCTGAGGTTTCATCCATAAGTTTTGTTTCCTAAATGCGTGTTTATCAAAGAAGGCAGGAGGCAGAGGGCAGGAGGCAGGAGGAAAACTGCTCTCTGTCTCTTGTACCGCGACCAGATGGGTCTTGGGTTTAAGACAAGAACTTCAAATTTTCAATTTGGGGCTGCTTTTTCAGGAGGGGTTTGAATACCCAACTGAGGTAAAACATAAAAGCTTTCTGCCTTCTGCCTCCTGCCTCATGCCTCCTTCAAATGAATGATGTGTTTTTAGTCTTCCAAAGAATGTTTGTATTTGCTTATTCGCTAAAGACCAGTAATTAGCTATTACATAAAACTGAACAATTGGCAAGAGGCAACTACCTAATAGCTGACAAATGCATATATTCCGATCTTCTCAGATCGAGTTACCACTGGTAAAGCTTTTTTACGGAATTCTTCAAAAGTTGAACCCAACTACAGCTTTTGCTCCAAGTTCTGATAAGTATTTTAAGTAAGTCGGTGAGAAAAATTCAATGTATATGAAGAAATATAAATTAGCTGTAAGATGTGTTAATGCCGTAGGCTAACGCACCTGAGATTGTTGACGGTGCGTTGCGCTCTGCGACCACACACCCTACTTGGCAAGGGAGGACAGCGATAGCCGGGGGGTGAATTATATGCAGCTTCACAAAGAAACGGTATAACTAATTCATAATTTGTACTAAGAATTTAATTACGAATTACGAATTACGAATTACAAATTATTTTAAGAGGTTTCCTCCAGGGGAAAAATATCTCCTCGTAAATAGGACTCAAAGTTTTTCTTAAAATATTGAATGCTCGTCACATTCGGTTCATCACTTTCTGTTGGCGTGAATTCATAAATTGGGACTTTTTCCCTCACCAACTTGACCAAGCTAGGATGAAGCTGTTCAAAAGAATCTACTCTAAAGATTGTGGTTTCAAATCTTAATTTAGCTGGATGAGCATATCCTAGCTTCATCCACGGCAACCAAGGACAGTCTCTCGCCCACTTAGCAGGAGGGACATCAGTTGTATCGGGTCGGCATGTATTTGAGATAAAGTACTCAACTCCCTTAAACTTTTCTCCAGGGCAATAGTCTGAATATTTGCTATCTCCTGCTAAAGGATGCGGGTATTCTAAAGGAATTTCCATGACAGAGGTAATATATCCACTGCCTTTGGGTATGAGAAATTTCTTTGGTTTAACTGAACCTTGGACAATCCGGTTAGCAATGTGTACTACTGGTACTGCTTGAGTTGCTGTTGGTGACTTCCAAAAGTGCAGAATTTCTTGAGTATCCGGGTCACAAAATAAACCCAACTCTCTATTGATGCGATACCCGATTTCGCCATACTCAGGATCGGGCTTGAGAAATACTTTGGTAGCATTCATCCCAATAATAGAGAATAATTTTTCCTTTGGCTTGTCTGGTGTTTCTTGCCACCAAATTTCTCCAGACCAGTTGTAATAAAGCTGTAAACCATGATTTTTTCTGTAAAAATCGAGGTTGTTAAATTCGTAGTCATTTAAATAATCACTCATATTTGTTCTTCTCATCCTCAAATGGCTGTGATCGCAACTATTACTCAAAGCTTGATCAGCGGATTTTATTTTATTTTGGCGTAAACTGCTACTTACAGCAGTTTTCATGTATTTGAACCACATCTGTTGTAGAGACGCAAGGCCTTACGCCCCTACTGCGTAGTCTATTTACCTGAAAATAGCTGTAACTACTAACTTGCGTTTTTGGTATTGGTTTTAGGGACTTCCAAAAAATTATATCGATGTTCCAAGCAACCCCATCTCGATCGCTTCTATAGCCCAAATAACTAACTATTAACACTTTGGGTAGTTTGGGTGATTTTGCTTTTAAAATCTGAAGCTCAAGGGGATTGAGAACTTCACTCTTCGGTGACGGTTGCCTGGGTGCAGTGTAAATAAGTCAACAGCAATCACACTTCATGCCCAACTAAGGTTTTCATGGCATCAGTAGCAAGTCTGTATTGCTCCACTTGGCAACCCGATTTGAAGATAAAGATTAGCGAAAAACCACCAGTGTAAAAAGTTGGTGGTTTTACTTATAGAAAATATTAGTTTACCTATTTACTAGACCTCTTGTATAAATGTTTAAATTGTCATTTAAAGCAGAGTGAAGCATTTGGTAAGCTCCTTCTCTCCACTGCGTTCGGCTCAAAATGACATTCCTGATTTTTTGACTTTTGCAAGAGGTCTATTGATTGTAATCTTTTAAAGCTTCTAAAGCTAGTGCTTTAAATTCACGCATTTGTTGAGCTTTTTTGTATTGTTCTAAAATCCTAGTTTCCTGAAGATATTCGGAAAGTTGGTCAATATCAAATTGTTCAACCCTACTATTTGTATTGAATTTTTCCTTTATTGAGTTTATTGCTGTATTCAAGTTTTTTATCCATTCCGATGCTGTGTCCATAATATCTTGTGGCAAACCTTGATTGTCGTAAGCCCATTTCAATACCTCTAAAAAGTTTTCAGCATTGTCCAAAGCTATCTCTATCAGTTCATCTGGACGTAAAGCAATCTTTTGAACATTTGTACCACTATTGACATAAGTCTGAACATTTGAATTACTATTGCCATAAGTAGATGGAACGTTAACCATAATAATTGTCATCGCAGTTATTAGAGCCAAAAAACTAGCTAAAAAATGTTTGTTCAACATTAGGACTTTTCCTGTTCTAATTTTGTAAGAATGAACAAGAAGTTACTACACGGAACTTTTTGGCTATTTCGGGAAAATATTTTAGTCATCTAACATCGATTTTTCGTTAAATACCACTAAATGTGTAATTTTTAGTACAGTATTTATCTTCGTATTAAAAATATTAATGTTATTAGCAATGTTAATTTATCAAGCTATTTGCAGCCTAATTAATCATTGAGTATACCAAGGAACGAAAGTATAATTTTTAGTTTAATTTAACCAAAAATTCCGTAATTTCTCTAGTCAAACTTTTTTGGGTCATTTTCCCTATACTTGTGACGCTCAAATGCCCATTTTTGCTTCCTGATTACCTTTTGACCCCTATTTCCCAATCTCCAGTCCCCAATCCCCAGTACGATAATAAACGTGACCTCTGAGCAATTATCCAAGAGCCATTTATAGACCAATGGATAAACGTTTTTTTAAAATGTTTGGGTTGACAGAAGAAGAAGCGATCGCAATTATCGATACACCATTAGAACAACTCGAAGACGCTTCTGATAAGTATATTGCTGTTTCCCATCTAATTAACTTCCCCACTGAGCAATCGATCGCGGCTTTGGTACGGGCGATTGAAACCAGTAACCCTGATGAGTTAGACCACCGGATTGTTCGACGCAAGGCTGTGGAAAGTCTGGGGCGATTGCAGGCCGAATCAGCGTTGCCTGTAATTCGGCAGTGCCTTAAAGATGATGATATTTATACTGTTGAAAATACCGTGTGGGCGATCGGGGAAATCGGCACTAAAGAGTCAGAAATTCTCGAAGAGGTGGCACAACTACTGGATAAACCAGGCCAAATCTATCGAGTGATTATTCATACTCTAGCTAATGCCGACTATCAGCCGTCTCTCGAACGTGTACGTAAATTTACTGAAGTTGAGGATGAACCTACCCGTAGTGCAGCGATCGCTACAGTTTGTCGTTTCACGGGTGACTACTCCCAAATTACTGAGGTGATAACGCTGCTGCAAAGTTCCAGCGTCAATGCACGGCGCGGTTGTATTCAAGACCTGATTGATTCACGCTATTACAAAGCCATTCCAGAAATTGCCCGTTGTCCTGTATCTCTGGTATTTCGATTGCGAGGATTGCGGATGCTTTTGGATGCAGGCGTTCCCAATGGTGAAATTACTTTTACAGAAATTCAACCTTACTTAGAGCAAGTACTCTACGACCATCCCAACGACCTTGATTTGGTACACGAGTATGATGCTACCCCTGTGCTAGATTTTGTGATTAACGAACTCTACGAAACCGATTTTGGACGCTGCTATTTAGCCACAAAAACCTTACTGGATATCTATGCACAAGAAGCACCCCAAGCACTTTTAGTTACTTATGGGGATAAGGCATATAACGACTATGGTGCCCATTATCATGTCATGAAACTTTTCGGCTGGCTCAAATATGCTCCCGCTTACGATTTGCTAGTAGAAAACCTGCACAACCGCGAACCCCAGTTTCAGAAATCTCGTGCAGCGTGTGCGATCGCTCTTGGTCAATTGGGTGATTCACGAGCGATTCCTGAACTCAAAATTTGCCTAAATACGCCGATTTGGGATTTGAAATACGCTTGTTTATTGGCGCTAGACCGCTTAGGAGACTCGTCTGGTCGGGAAATTTGTACTGGCGATCGTGATTGGTTAATTAGGGCGAAAGCGACGAGTAATCAGTAGCCCTGGCGACTGGAAGTCGCGGCTATACAAACATAGACGCTTTGCGGCTTCCCGCATGGTAGTCAGCCTCCGCGGACTAAGGAAAAATTGAGGTTTGAAACCCACCTTCGTGGGTTTCGTTTGTGTAGATGCGGTTTCTAACCGCCCTACATTTGTATGCTCCTGGCGGTGTTCAGGACTTGCTTGTGGTGACTGCTTCGTTTAAAACTAACTTTGGTTCTGGTGTCTCTTCTTCTTCTGGCAAACCGTAAATTGACCTGTACAACTTCACGTACTGCTTGGCAGATTGATACCAACTAAAATCTTGACTCATACCGCGTTTTTGGAGTTCTTGCCATTGCGGTTTGAAACGGAAGCCTTCCCAAGCTCGGATCATCGAGGTGAAAAGGTCTAGCGGTTCATAGCGGTCAAAGCAATAACCGGTACCTGCGGCATTTTCGGGGTCGTGATGGGTTACGGTGTCAACCAATCCACCTGTGCGGCGGACAATGGGCACAGAACCGTAGCGCAAAGCCATCATTTGGCTAATACCGCATGGTTCAAAACGGCTGGGCATCAAGAAGGCATCAGTACCAGCGTAGATCCGGCGAGACAGGGCATCGTTATACAGTAAGTAAGTTGCCATGCGTCCGGGGAAGCGAGATGCTAATTGCCACATCTGAGTTTCATAGTAGCGATCGCCTGTCCCCAACAGCACAAACTGGGCATCTGTATAAGATAGGAAGCGATCGAGGATTTGCAACATCAAATCAATGCCTTTTTGTTCCACTAATCGGGTCACAATCCCAATTAAAAAGGCTTTGGAGTTGACTTCTAATCCTACTTCTTGTTGCAAAGCAATTTTGTTGGCTTTGCGTTTATCTAAAGTATCAGCGGTAAAGGTTTGAGCAATATATTTGTCATTTTCTGGATTATAAACCTCGGTATCAATACCGTTGATAATCCCAGATAATTTACCGCTAATAAAGGACAACAAACCTTCTAATGTTTCACCGTAAGCAGGTGTCTTGATTTGCTCGGCATAAGTGGGCGAAACTGTATTTACCTTATTGGCAAATTGCACCGCCGCTGCCATGACGTTGTGTCCTTGCATATACCAGGGACACCAAGTAATTTTCTCTAAATACCAACGCCACGGCCCTTGATAAGCCAGATTATGAATGGTAAACACTGTGGTGATATCAGGATCTTGGTGCATCCACACGGGAATCATCCCCGTATGCCAATCATGACAGTGGATAATTTCTGGCTTCCAGTAATTCCAGGCAAACTCGGCTGCACCATTAGAAAACAAGGTGAACCGCCAGTCTTCATCATCTCCAGAATAAATATGGCGAGGTAGGAAGGCGGGATGTCCAAATAAGTATAAGGGAACATCAGTACCAGGCAGAACGCTTTCATAAACAGCAAATTCCTGGAACATCGCATTTCCCCGCCAGATGGGTTCTTGGGGAATTTCCATTTTGTCTGGCAGGAAGCCATAGTAAGGCAAGAATATCCGCACATCATGCCCCATTTCTCTCAGGAATTTGGGCAATGCCCCGACAACATCACCCATTCCTCCTACTTTCGCAATGGGTGCTGCTTCTGCTGCAACAAATAGAATCCGCATGGTAATTTTTGCTTCCCCGAGTCTATATTGTCAAATTAACTTGCTGATCCCGACCAACGCGATTTGTCGCGTCTTTTGTGTAACGGCGATCAATTCTTATCTAATCACATCGGCTTGCCCAATTGCTTAGGAACCGCGCTGAATCACCGCAAAAATTTCTTCTAAAATTTCTTGCGCTCCCTGTTGCCGTAACAGTTCTGCTAGTTCTGTGCCTAGTGCTTCGGCATTGTTGGCAATTCCTGTGACGGTATCTTTTACCAGCTTTTGACCATCTACACTGGCGACTATGCCCGTTAAGGTCAAGTTATCACCAGATATTTCTGTATTTACACCGATAGGTACTTGACAGCCGCCCTCTAATGAGCGTAGAAAAGATCGTTCAGCGAGACAGCGATCGCGTGTTTCGGGATGTTCGATGGCTTTAAGTAGAGATAGCAATTCACTATCATCAGCACGGCATTCTATCCCTAAAGCACCTTGTCCAACGGCGTGGAGTGAGATTTCTTTGGGGATAACTTGATGAATGCGTAGGTGCAACCCGGCGCAGCCATCGCTCATTCCCAACCTCTCTAATCCTGCTGCTGCCAAAATCAGGGCGTCGTATTCGCCTGCATCCAGTTTTGCCAACCGTGTAATCAAATTTCCCCGGACATCCTTAAAGGTAAAGTGGGGGAAATGGTGGCGTAACTGTGCTAAACGTCTCAGAGAAGATGTACCAATTACCGCACCTTCTGGCAACGTATCAATTTGTTTATCTTTGTGCTTTTCATGCACCACTAATGCATCTGCTGGATTCTCCCGTTCAGTAATTGCTGCCAGCATTAACCCTTCTGGTAAGTTAGTCGGCAGATCCTTGAGAGAATGAACTGCAAAGTCAATCTCCTGATTGAGCATTCCGAGTTCAAGTTCTTTAGTAAAAAGTCCTTTATCGCCAATCTTAGCTAATGCTACATCCAAGATTTTATCGCCTTGGGTAGACATGGTGTGGACTTCAAAAGTGATATCAGGATAGCTTTTCTGGAGTTGCTCTTGTACCCAGTAGGTCTGAACCAGAGCAAGTTGGCTTTTGCGTGAACCAATCCGAATAGTGCGTGGGGGACTAGAAACAACTGAAGTCATAAAACAATATATCAAAGGAGGCGATAAATTCACTCTCATCTAGACTACCGTAGTCAGGGACTCATACTAATTTTGGAGTTTGGATTTTGGATTTTGGATTACAATTCTTTACTAAAGAAGGGATTGGGGAATGGGGAATGGGGAATGGGGACTGGGGGAATTTTTGAATAAATCTCTTCCTTGTCTTCCCGTTCTTCCTTGTCTCTTTTCAATCCCCAATACCCAATCCCCAATCCCCAATCCCCAACTAATTCGACTTACCTTCTAATGGGAGAGTGACTGCACAAGTTGTACCAATTCCTACTTGAGTGGTGATGTTAATATGACCTTGGTGTAAATCTACACACTTTTTCACCACTACCAATCCTAATCCTGTACCAGGAATGCTTCTGACATTCTTGCCACGATGAAACGGCTCAAACAACTGCTGTTGATCTGCTAACGGAATTCCAATACCCTGATCTTGAACTTGGAGAATCACCGTATCTGATTTAAACTCCAGACTAAGATCCACATTCCCTCCATGAGGAGAATATTTAATCGCATTCAGCAGCAAATTAGACAGAATAGAACGCAACAATCTTTCATCCACCCAAGCTGGAACAGCTTTTCCTTGGCAAATAAAACCAAGTGTGTGCCTTTCGTCTGTACTTAGGCGCATTTCTTCCACAAAATAACCGCAAAATCCTTCTAAATCTAGGAGTTTGGGATTAAATTCTAGTTTTCCGGTTTCGGCTCGATTGATGGTCAAAATATCGTCTAATATCTGAACCATATTTTTGACAGAGAGTTGAATCCGCTGCAAGTTCCTCAATCGTTTAGAAGAGTTATCCCATTCATCCTGACAGTTTTCTAGCAATTGAGCCGCTGCTAAGGCAGTACTCAAAGGAGTGCGAAATTCGTGAGATGCCATCGAGAAAAAACGTGTTTTAAGGGCGCTAAGTTCTCTTTCTCGCTCTAATGCCATGCGAATTTCATCTAATCGCTTGCGTTCTGTAATGTCGCGACAGTTAACTATAATTCTAGTGTCTGCTGTGTTATCTAGAAATTTCTGACTAATAGCTTCTAGCATCCGCCACGAGCCATCTTTGTGCCGACAACGAAACTCGATTGGGGTGGTAACTTCTGAACTTTGAATAGCATGAATAAAGCTATGGTAAGTATTAGCAAAATCATCCTGGTGAATGTAATCTAATAAGTTTTTGCCAATTAATTCTGCGGCTGGATAACCCAAAACCTTTTCTACTGAAGGGCTTTCGTAACGAATAGAACCATCTACATCGAGAATTTTGACAATATCTAAAGCATTTTCAATCAATGAGCGGAAGCGTTCTTCGCTCTGGCGTAACGCCTGTTCAGCTTGTTTGCGCTCGGTAATGTCACGTTGTACTGATATCCAGTGGGTATACCAACCAGTTTCATCAGCTACGGGAAAAACGCTAAATTCATTCCAGAATTCAGAGCCATCTTTGCGGTAGTTAATTACCTGAACGGTGACTGATTCCCAACGAGAAAGCGCAGTCCAGACTTTATCCATTTCAGTTTGACTTGTTTTCGCTCCTTGAAGAATACGGGGCGTTTTACCTAAAACTTCTCCCAGGCTGTAACCTGTGATTCGGGTGAATGCTTCGTTAACATAAATAATCTGCGGCCCAGGTTCAGAAATGGGTTGCGCTTCAGTGATCACTACAGCATCATTGGTATTTACGACCACAGATTGCAGCAATCTTACCTGTTCTTCCTGCTTCTTTTGGTGTGTGATATCAGCAATCACTGCTACCATGCCGTTGATACTATCGTCGCGATCATGCAATGGAGCAGCGGAAAAAATTATATCGATCGCAGTGCCATCTTTTTTAAAACGGCGCAATTCTACTCTGGTATACGTTGTTCCTTGTAAGATACTTTGTTGCAGAGTATTATATTCTTCTAATTGATCGTCTAAAAAAATTGGGTTAGGACGGTCGATTACCTCCGCCTCTGTCCAGCCAAACATCCTTTCAGCAGCAGGATTCCAGATTTTCACATTCCCTTCTAAATCAAGTGTGAAGATGGCCCGAGGAGAGGCAGTAATTAGAGCTTGCAGCGCGGCTTGGGTGCGCTGACGTTCAGCAATTTCTGCTCGGAGAGAGACATTGGCTTTAGCTAATTCTTGAGTTCGCAGCTCAACGCGGTGTTCTAATTCAGCGTTGAGTGTTTGTAGCTGTTTGTAAAGTTCTGACTGTTGGATAGCGATCGCTACCTGGGTTGCAAGTTGCTTCATTAACTCAACTTCCCAAGATTCCCAGATGCGGGTGCGATCGCACTGATGGGCAATCAATAAGCCCCAAAGATAAGGGGTAGAAGCAGGTGTCTTGCTATCTCGTTGTTTATCCGCTTCCCGATTTTCTTGTAAAATTGGCACTACCAACTTGGCTTTAACACCGAACTGTTTCACGAAGTCTGCCAAACATGGTTCGACATCTGCTTGTTCAACGTTAGCGATCGCGCGGGTTTTTCCTAATGAATAAGCTTGATGATACTCTCTAGGAAACACTTCTTGTGGAAAAGTTTCCCCTAAAATTTTTATATATTCAGGTAAAACTGTTTCAGTCATTGCGCTGCCTGTACCATCTTCCCAGAGGCGATAAATTAGCACCCTATCTGCTTGGAGAAACTCACGCACGTCTGCAACAGTGGTAGTAAGAACCTCCTCTAACTCCAAAGATTCACGGATATGATGAGCAATCTGGTTTACCAGGCGTTCCCGCTCAGTTTGTTGCCGCAGTATCACTTCTGCCCGTTGCCGTTTAGTTACTTCTAGATTGAGAAAATAGTAAATTACCGCCAATGCAATAATGCTAAAGCCAACACCGATGGGGGCGAGATTCATAACGCTAAAATCGGTCATGAGCGTGGAGAACAGAGATTAGAAGCATTTGGTTTAGTGTACTGTTTTCGCTCATCCATTAGTTCCGAACGTTGATAAACTGGATGTACGACTTTCGGAGTGGCAAAAGTCATGAGTGTTGCAAAATCTCCATCCCTAACCCTAGAAGAATTTCTCAAGTTGCCAGAAACAAAGCCTGCAAGTATTTATATTGATGGTGAAATTATCCAAAAACCAATGCCGAAAACCCGCCACTCCCGACTTCAGGGTAAGTTGATTAATGGGATTAATGAAGTTGCCGAGAAAAAGCAAATCGCTTATGCTTTTCCAGAGTTGCGTTGTACTTTTGGTGGTCGCTCAATTGTTCCAGATGTGGCGGTTATTCGTTGGCAACAAATTGAGTTTGACGATAACGGAGAACCTGTAGATGATGTGTTAATTGCTCCGAACTGGACAATTGAAATTCTTTCTCCAGATCAGAGTTCCAATCGAGTTACCAACAATATTTTGCACTGCTTAAAATATGGTTGTCAGTTAGGATGGTTGATTGATCCTGATGATCGCTCAGTTCTTATATTTAAACCACATCAACAACCAGAATTTTGTCATAGAGAAGATAGCTTGGCTGTATTAGATGGTATTGATTTAGAGTTGACAGTAGAACAGTTATTTGGTTGGTTAAAAATGAAACTATAGTGAAAAACCCATATTAAAATTATCGAAGTCCATAATACAAAAAAAATTAACAATTTTTATCAAATCTAGTGTATAAGCCACCATACTTAAACCAGTATTGCCTTAACTGATGACAAGGCGTAAACAAACTGGCTTTGACACGATAAAGAAAAACCTGCCGATGATCGCCCATCCAAATTTTGTCAACCGGCTCAACAGAAATTAATGTTCCTCCTAGGGCATCTATACACTCGGTAAATCTTTCAACGCAAGAATAGTCTATAGTTTCAAATAGAAAAAAGTGACCCGAACAGATTAAATGACGGCTTCTTATCCAACATTGGAGCTTTTTATGCGCTTGTGGCGGCAACATTACTTTTGCTTCAAATAATTTGATATGAATGCAGGGTTTATGGAATTGCGGTTCGGTGAAAGGGGAAGGTAGGGCCCCCACGCAGTGGGGATAAGGGGCAGGGGGAAGAAAAACCTTTAATAGTTTGTTTGAAAAGTCGCAAAGTATACTAGAAACCCCACTTCCATTCCTCTCCCCGAAAGGTCGAGAGGCTTTGAAACCCCCATTCCCTTGTAGGGAAGGGGGGCTAGGGGGGTTAGGTTTCCGAGACTTAGATGTTACCAAAAATACTTTTCAAACATCCTCTAACCCAAACCCACTAACCTTTTCCCCAAACGTAATTCTGAGGTCAAAATGCTTACCAGAGCATATTGGGGTTTACGGGACTTATGCACCAAAAGGCATTTTCTGAAAATCTTCTGGCTAAAGATAGAGTTCTTTTAGAACATCTACAGGAGGTTATTAAAAACCTACATAGAATAGAAAGTTACATATCAAAAGTAAGGAAATAGCTCAGGAAATGGTAAAGAAATCGGAAAGAAGCAACGAAATCTAGAAATTGTTACTTTTCGCAATATTTCCTCAAACAGAGTTCGTAGATTGTTTTAAAGATAACTAGTATGGTTAAAAAAAATTATGCGAATTCTCTTAGTTGAGGATGATGTACGCCTTGCCGAAACTTTAGCAGAAGCCCTTACAGACCAGCGTTATGTGGTTGATGTGGTTACAGATGGTGAGGCGGGATGGAATCAAGCCAAAATGCTGGATTATGATTTGCTGCTGCTGGATGTGATGTTGCCAGAACTCGATGGAATTAGTTTATGTCATCGGTTGCGATCGCACAGCTACACTATGCCTGTTCTCATGCTTACTGCTCGTGACACCGTTAGCGATAAAATCACCGGACTCGATGCAGGTGCAGATGATTATGTCGTTAAACCGGTGGATTTGCAAGAACTATTTGCACGAATTCGCGCCTTGCTTCGTCGGGGTAATGTTTCATCGCCGCCGATTTTGGAATGGGGCAATCTGCATCTCAACCCCAGTACTTATGAAGTTAGCTACGGGAAAAATATGCTACATTTAACCCCGAAAGAGTACGGCATATTAGAGCTATTACTGCGAAATGGTCGTCGTGTCCTGAGTCGCAGCGTGATTATTGAACATATTTGGTCGCTAGAGTCTCCTCCAGAAGAACATGCTGTGAAAGTTCATCTTAGAAGCCTGCGGCAAAAGCTTAAAGCCGCCGGAGCTTTTGAAGATTTTATTGAAACAGTTCACGGTGTAGGCTACCGTCTTAAACAACTCGATTAATTACAGCCCTTTTCATACAGGGAAGCAGTTACACATTTATGCATCAGGTACAGGGTAAGGGCGCACATTAGGAGCATCTGTGCGCTCTCACTTCACAGTTAAGGGTCAGGCTTCAGATATTCTTGCAATTCTTGAGTACGCAGTTTTGTAGTATTTTCTAGACAACCAAAATAAATAGTAGGGGCAATACTTCCGCCCTCATATCTGCTTCTCTCAAACTCACAATTGGTATCTCGAAACTTTATCCACGCTAACTGTGCAGCAATTAATTTCTGTTTTCTAGGCTTTTCTAATGTAGATAGCAATTTTTGATAAGCTTGATTTAGTTTTTTATCTGAATTCTGATAAGACAACTTGGTACATTCATTAATTGCTGTTTGAGTTTGAGGATTATTGCAGTTGAGCTTTTGAACTAAGAGGATCTCAGGTAAATCAGGCGTTGTGCCTGCTAATGTCATATTGAGAGTATCTAAACTGCTGAGAGTTAGAATACTCGTCAAACCTAGTAATAACTGACGCATAGGAAAATATTTATTGTTAGAGTTGATTTACAAAGTAAATCTTAAGTAGGTGTGTTATTTATTTAGCCTAACTCACCGCTACGTACATAGTAAAGTGCATTAGAAATTTTTTATATTCTGCCTACCAGGAGACTCCCTCGATGGAGTTTTGCTTACAAGAAGAAGACAGTAGCCACACGGGATCGAAAGGAGGGAAAGCGATCGCTAGTATATATACTTATTGCATCAGCCAAGAAAAGGAATGAAATATTTAAGCAAATAAAGCGTATATTTTTGTTAGAAGTATGATATCTGTGTATAAAATATTTTTATTATACGTCAAATTACGACAAAACTCTTGCGTTTATTATTCAAATAATTGTATTCTTTATATTGTTGAAAATTGTTTTTCACAAAAGCAATAACAACACATAATTTCAGTACATAGGAAAAGTATTGTCTTGGCGAATCGATAAATAGTCGATATAAAACCAAAATATATATATGCCCTTGTCGCTGGCATCATGAGTAACAGGACTAACTACAAAAATGAAAAATCAAATATATTGTTTATGTGTGTAGTCTAGCAAAAAATTAAAAATTTTCCCTATCCCTGATCTCCTACAGTCCATACCTAATTTGAATACAGAACAGTATCGACTAAATTCTCAGGCTTTCATCTCTACTAATCGAGGCAAGAAACTTATTCTGTGCTGGCTGAGTTTGGGATTTCAAGCCCATTTTATCAACGAATCACGACCAGGAAAATTATGACCTCTTTAGATCCTAATTTTTTTGACATCCCTGACAAAAGCCTAATCATCATCGACCCAGCCGTTGATGACTATAAAAAACTAAATGGCAACAACTTGGAAGTCATCTTTAAAGACGTAGTAAATACAGAAGTAAAAACGGTAACTTCAGAAGCACATAAGCTGCTGAAAATTCCACCTAAAGAGTTGTTAGCGCCTCCTGGTGATTTCAATCCAACGCTACTACTGTTTTGTGCATCGGTGACGGTGCTAGTGTTATCTAACTGTGGTTACTGGCTTTGGCAATGGCCAGACTGGCTGTGCTTTATTTCTAACACTATTGCCTTGCATTGTGCTGGCACAGTAATTCATGATGCTTGTCACCAATCTGCCCACCGCAATCGAGTAATTAATGCCATGCTAGGGCATGGTAGCGCCCTGATGCTAGGGTTTGTTTTCCCAGTGTTTACGCGAGTACATTTGCAGCATCATGCTCATGTCAACGATCCCAAAGATGACCCAGATCATTTTGTTTCTACAGGTGGGCCGCTGTGGCTAATTGCATTTCGATTCTTATCCCACGAGGTGTTTTTCTTTCGACGGCGACTGTGGCGCAAATATGAGCTATTGGAATGGTTCATTAGCCGCTCAATCGTTATTGCAATTGTTTATATCTCAATTCAATATCATTTTTTAATGTACGTTCTCAATTTTTGGGTTGTACCTTCTGGTATTGTGGGATTAATACTGGGTTTGTTTTTTGATTATTTGCCCCATCGTCCCTTTGTTGAACGCAATCGCTGGAAAAACGCTCGTGTATACCCTAGCCCAATTCTTAATATCCTGATTTTAGGACAGAATTACCATTTAATTCATCATTTATGGACTAGTGTTCCCTGGTACAAGTATCAATCTACATATTATTTGATGAAGCCTTTGTTAGATGAAAAAGGCTGTTATCAAAGTTCAGGATTACTACAAAAGAAAGACTTTTTGGAGTTTATTTACGATGTCTTTGTAGGGATTCGGTTTAATCATCAGAAAACTAAAAATCAAGACGAATTACAAAGTCATAAATAATGTCATTAGTCATTTGTCCTTTGTAAATGACTAATGACTATCGTTTTCATAATTAGGGTCTTCAGTACCAAGCAGTTTGTCCCAGAAGGTAAAATACAAACCGTAGTGTACTTTGTATTTGCGATGATGTATGGAATGATGCGTAGAGCCGATAAGCCACCTTCCAATCCAGTTGTTTTTAGATGAGGAGGGAAATACCTCAAATCCAAGATGTGTAAGAACTGCCCATACTGTCATAATCACAAGTGCGGCAACTAAAGTGATAAAATGCAGCGGAACTATAAAGCTTACACCTACAAAGAAAAGTCCTTGGACGATCGCTTCTGGCAAGTCGAACGCAGAAGAACTCCAGGGCGTTGGCTCTCCTGAACGGTGGTGCCCATAATGCATCCACTTAAAAATCAAAGGCTGGTGAAATATCCGATGGATAAAATAAAAGTAAGTATCCTGAAGAACAAGCACTGCAATAAAGCTAACTACCAAATACCACAGTCCGTACTTCCATATATCAGTGTATAACAGCGTTGCTCCCAAACTATACTCTGAGATGATAAACGCTCCACAAATAGCAAAAACTACTGCGGATAGTACCGATAATTCAATATCCTTTTTAACGGAACTACTCATCAACGGTTTTAAACGCAAACTCTTGTTGGCGAGGGACTTTCCCAAAACTAAATAAAAGAGCAAGTATGCTCCCCCAGCTATGAGAAAGTATCGGGCAAGAGTGATACCAAACAGGGAAAAGAAATAATACCAAAAAGAGTGGTTCGTCAATTAGACCCATCCATAATATTAATTTGGTGAAATGAAAATGCTGGTTATGTCCAATTGTTTTGGTCTTCAATTACCAAAAATGGCCAAATTACAAAGAAGGCAGGAGGCAGAGGGCAGGAGGCAGGAGGAAAGAAGTATGAATAAATTGCATTGCTTCCAAGATCAATCCCACGTTTTAAAACGTGGGTTCCTCCTGCCTCCTGCCTCCTATCTCCTGCCTCCTGCCTCCTGAAAGCAAAATTACAATTTAATTTGTTAATCGACAAAATCCACTGTTTATTTTACAACATTAAGTAGTTCAGATAATTAAGACTGACATAAAGACACCGAGAGAAGTCTGTAGCAATATCTCATAAGTAGGGTGCGCCGCTGAAACTACGGGAATGCCCAAGGCGTGCAGTCTAAAGGTGACAAGTTCTCGCTTTTTCTTGGTGTATGATGCGATCGCACATTACCCTGAACTTACTCAATATATCTAGAAAACTCAGCCCCAAAACGGAAGGGGAAAATTTACAGGAATGCTAAGAATAATTTGGTATCTTCATTAGTTATCCAAGCTTAATTATTATCTCTTATGAATCGTTCCGCCTGTCTCATTTTCAATCCTGTTGCGGGTCAGGGCGACCCAGATATAGAACTAGCAGAAATTCGGGCAATATTAGAGCCAGATATTGACCTAGATATTTATCTCACAACTGAAGAAATCGACGCTGACCAACTAGCCTATGCAGCTGTAGAGCGAGGAGTAGATGCAATCATTGCTTCGGGGGGAGATGGTACCCTTTCAGCAGCAGCGGCGGCCGTAGTTGGTACTGACATCCCATTTGGGATCATTTCCAGAGGCACAGCCAACGCTTTTGCCACAGCTTTAGGAATTCCTGACACGATCGCAGATGCCTGTAAAACAATTGTGGAAGGAGGAACCCGCCTTGTAGACGTAGCTTATTGCAACGATCAGCCAATGGTATTGTTAGTAGGTATTGGCTTTGAAGCTGAAACTGTAGAATTGGCAGACCGAGACGCCAAAAATCGCTTTGGGATGATGGCCTACGTCTTGGCAGGAATCCAACAATTAAGAAACTTACATAACTTTGATGTTGAAATTGAAACTGAAGATAGGATAATTAAAACTAGTGCCTGTGCAGTAACGGTAGCAAATGCCGCGCCTCCCACTTCAGTTTTGGCTCAAGGCCCAGCAGGTCTAATTTATGATGATGGGTTACTAGATTTAACAATTGTTGCTCCAGCTAACAAAGCAGGAGCGATCGCGGCGACATTTCATCTATTTCAAACGGCTTCTACAGGTAACGCTACAGAACGGAATGATATTGGTTTCCTGCGGGCTAAACAGTTTAAAATTACGACTGAGCCACCACAAAAGGTTGTTCTAGATGGTGAAATCGTAGGCACAACACCAGTAGAAATTAAGTGTGTCCCAGCAGGCTTGCGAATTTTTGTGCCATTAGTAGAAGAAGTTGAGCCTACGGAAAAACTAGAGGGACTCCCTAATCTGACTATTGAAATGAAAAACACAGTAGAGGAGTAAGGCATGGGGCATGGGGAATTGGGCATTGGGGCAAAGAGGAAAGACTTGCTGCAACCTTGTTCCTCTGCTCCCCTTCAATTAAAATTCAGGAGTAGTTTGTATTGAAACTTGTATCTGATCCAGCGATCGCTAAAAAAATTCGCAAAATGAATCAGCGGGTACGGTGGCAAGATCCGTTGATTGTGGAACGGAACATCGACCAAACTCGGCTAGTGTTGGAGGATGGTCAAACAGACAATCCTGAATTCTCATTTTTAGTTGTAGGTGATAGTGGTTCCGGTAAACACCGGGGACACAATCCCCAGCGACAGGTAGCTGAACTCATGCTGCCTCATCACAACGAATCCCGCTTTATGCTGCACATGGGGGATGTGATCTATTTGGTGGGGTCGAGTGAATACTACCAGCAGAACTTCATCCAACCCTACCGAGAGTTTATCTTGGGCGGAGAGCATCCCAAACGGGTTGCTTATGACCAGATGGTTTTTAAGCTGCCCATTTTACCTGTACCGGGAAATCACGATTACTATAACTTGCCGATTCTATTAAGCTTTGCGTCCTTAACAACATTACCCCTTCGTCGCCTATTGCGATCGCGCTTAGACCTAGATGTCGGCTTGCATGGTTCAGGAACGGGTGACGCCTACGCACGGGCATTTCTCGATTATCTGAAGGCGTTTCAGCTTCCAGGAGAGTTAAATGATCATTTAGATCAGTACTACACAGCCAAGACAGATACAGGTCGTTGTATTTCATATCAACCTGGACAATTTACCCGTCTTCCCAATCGTTACTACACTTTTCGCTATGGCGGTATTGATTTCTTTGCCTTGGATTCTAATACCTTTAACGATCCACCACCGCTGCCTAAAACAAAAGAAGGTGACGCCAATCGTAGACTCTTAGAAAAACGTCGGGAAGATTTTGAGCAAGAAAAGCTGCAAATAGTTGAAATTTCAGCCAAGCTTCGACCAGAAAACCCCAGCGAAGCCGATCAATTAGACGACTTCCACGCCAAATTGTCACAAATTGAAGAAATTATTGTTGATATCGATAAGCAACTAGCCACTAATAAAACAACGCTGACTGATACTGAACAATTGGAGTGGCTCAAGCGAAAATTAATTGAATCTTGGAATAATACTGAAGTTCGGGGAAGGGTGATTTATTTCCATCATCCACCTTACGTAACTGAGGCGACGAAGTGGGAACAAGCACAAACTCTGATTATTCGCGATCGCCTACGTGAGGTACTGGATGCGGTAGCTAAAGAAATCGGTTCCTTGTCTCAGGGTCGTCCTTTGGTGGATTTAGTAATAAACGGTCACGCACACTGCTTGGAACACCTGGAGACAATGGATACAGGACACGCTGATTCTCATATCCACTGGATTGTTTGTGGTGGGAGTGGGTTTAGTTTGCGACGCCAGCGGATTGAGGGAGCAGATTTGAGAGAGGACAATAGATTAGTGGCGCGATCGCATCTCTTCATTGGTCGCAACGGTCAAGGTTCTCAGAAACGGCGACCTTATTCAGGTTTACGTATTGACGTTAAAGGCGATGGACAGCCTAAGTTTATTGTCCGTCCCTTGATTGCCGAATGGTATCAGCGGCAATGGCATAATCGTGAACTTGAGCCGTTATTTATTTAACAATATACCCGCCCATATAAATAAAGACGCAATTATTGCGTCTCTACAAATCACCTATTTCAATACTGCTCGGTTATACGAATATTCTTAACTGATCAGTATTGCCACTTATTTAGCCTTCTTACGTGTAATTGCACCCAGCAAAAGGAAGTTGTTAATTAAATGATTCCTGGGCCTCTACCGCGGCTGTCACCCTTATCTGTTAACTTACCTTCTTCGTCCTGATTAATTTCTCCGAGTTCTTCAACACGTTCTGCCGTATCTGCTGCTGCTTGTTTGCGTGCATCACCCGGTTCTTCGTAGTACATTTCCGGTTCAACTGCATAGTTGTTCAACAAACCTTCTTTATCTACGGTATAGCCGTCAGTGGTGCGTATACTGTCTGGATCAGTTTGATCGTCGGTAGCTGCATCTGCTTCGCCTTCTTCTGTGGGGAGTGTTTTGTACTTACCTCCCTCTCTTTCCATACGAGCAGCTGTTTCTGCTGGGATAATGCCGCGATCGTATGTATCGACTTCCGCTCTATCGGATGAATCTGTATCTCTCTTAACTGCTTCATTAGCCATAATTTATGTCCTCGTTAAAGAATCTATTAAATAACTTACAAAAACTAGATTAGGCTGTTTCTCATCTCCAAACTACTATCTTTAGAAGTGATTTAATTTCAAAAATATATTGATTTTCTCCATCTTCGGATGTATCTACAGGACTAATCTTAAGTCCATCTCGATATTTGTCATTTACGCAATTTGAGTAGAATAAATATTTTGGCTAACTTGACATTAATCAGCACTATAACAATTCTAAATCATTCGTGAAAAATTAAAATTAGAACCCCGACTTCTCAAAGAAGTCGGGGTTCTGGACATCGCGCATTTTCACAACTAATTTAGGATTGCTATATATAGAGAAATCCTAAATTCTTCTTAACAAGAACCCCGACTTCTTACAGAAGTCGGGGTTCTGAATCATGGAGCTAGCTTAATCATTTACAAACTTATTCGCCCACAAATTGGTTTTTCAGTAGTTGAATTTCATTGCCTAATTCTTGGCGAGTTGAAGACTTTAAGAGATAACGGAAAATAAACCAACTAGCGTAACCAATTCCAATTAACTCAAAAAACGGTGATAGTAGGGGAATATCATTGATTGCATCTAGTACTGCTAGTACTACCTTAGCTGTAACAATCGCCGCTAAAATTAAAGCAACAGTTATTAGAGGCTGCTTGTAGTTTTGAAAAAAGTTACTTAAGTATTCGGGTAGTTGCTCCAAAAATTGAGTAATTTGTCTGCTAATTTGCTGCCATTGGGATTCTGGTTCAGTTGCTGGTGGTAACTTTGGCAAGTTTGCAGTATCAGCACCTTCAAGTGCTAACGTACCTTGTGAAAAGGAAGCATTGATGGATTCACGTTGCTGTTGTTCGGTTTCCATAGTTTTTATTTTTGGTGACTACAAAAGTTTGTATAACTTAACTGAGCATCAATAAATATAATTATTAAGGTCGTCAGTTGTCAATTCTTAGTGGTCAGTAATAAGTATAACTGACCACCAAGACTGAGTAAGAGCATCTAATTTTATTTTTGCCTACTTACTCACTGGGATTTATTGTTAAGTGCTTTAGCTTTTTGGCGGAGCAACAACTGCTTTAACAACTACATTTTTGACGCCTTTAATTTCCTTAGACAAAGGCTCAATTTTAGCCAATTGCTCTTGATTATTCACAGTTCCAGCTACAGTGACAGTCCCATCTTCTACTGCATTAACTGTTAGTTGACCATTGGGTATGTTAGCTTCCAATTTGGAGCGAACTTGACTTGCTAGATCAGCAGCGGCTCTATCTGTATCGCCACCAGTGACATTATTGCGCTGTTCGCGGGCACGAATATCAGCATCAAGTTGTCTTCTGCGAAGTTCACTTTGTGCGTCTTCTTTAGCAGCTTGTGTTGTTGCTGCTGTTGGAGCTTGTGCGGCTTCGTCTGGAGCTGGTGCAGTTACAGTTGTTTTGGCAGAATCTTGACAAGCAGCAACACCAAAAACTAAAAGACTACTAATTAGGAAAGGAGTTAGCTTTTGCATATTTTTAATTTTGGCTCAGAATTGATTGATATTTACGGCACAAGTGAGGAGCAAGTTTTTTAGTAAGGAGCAAGGTCTTTATCAAAAAGAATTTAGAATCCAGAACAATAAAGAATTATAAATTTTGGTTTTTCCATTCTTCTTAAACTTCTTGCTCCGATAATTTTGTGGAATTAGTGTGAGTTACACCTACCTTGGGTTAGAGTACTTCATCACGACGGTCAACAATAACTACGGTAGGATCGTTTCTATGAGGCTCTGTTGAGTAATTGGGGCGAATGGGATCAATAACTGGTGTTTCGTTATGGGTTACTCGCTCGAAACCTGGGCGATGTTCACTAATTTCAGTGGCATCATAGATAGCAAATTCTTCAATACCTCGACGTTTGAGAATAGCTTCGGCTTGGTGAATTTCAGCTTCCGTACCATCGATAATTAGCAGGTAGTCACCTTTTTGGAAGCGTTCATTATATATTCGCGCCTTGTCTTCAGGAATTCCCAAGCCAACGAGTGCGCCAACAATACTCCCAGCGGCTGCACCAATAGCACCACCAGCCAATGTTGTGGCCAAAGCTGTTGCTACTGCGCCACCTGCAATCACAGGCCCAACTCCAGGAATTGCTAAAGTCCCAAGACCAACTAATAAGCCAGTCAAGCCGCCGACAACACCACCTGTAGCTGCTCCAGCTTTTGCGCCTTCGTCTGCTTTATTACCTGTACTAACGTTTCTGTCTACATCTACGCCAGCGATCCCATGACCGCTTGTATCTTTGGCAATGATGGAAACTTTATTTAAGGGAAAACCCGCATCTCGCAATTCTGTAAGTGCTACTTCTGCATCTCGCCGATGAGAAAAGACTCCAATTGCACGTCTGGCAACACCACTATGAGCCGCAACAGGTGTTGGAGCGACATAACCAGTGGTTGCATTTTTAGCATCTGGGTGGTCGTAAATGCCAAATTCTTCTACACCCCGTTGATGTAAAATTGCTTCTGCTCTGAGAATTTCTGTATCTGTGCCATCGAGGATAACTAAATAATGTCCTCGTCTCACACGTTCATCATAAACTCTGGCTCGTTCTTCAGGAATTCCTAAACCAATCAATGCACCAAGCAAACTACCAGCTACTGCACCAATACCAGCACCAGCGAGAGTTGTAGCTAGGGTAGTTGCTGCGGCTCCAGCCAACATAATTGGCCCAATTCCTGGAATTGCCAAAGTGCCAAGACCAACTAATAAGCCAGTTAATCCGCCCAGAGCACCACCTGTGGCTGCTCCGACTTTAGCACCTTCGTCAGATTTATCACCGACGCGATCGCTCACTTCAGCCCCAGCAATATTCTCTCTGTCTCCATCCTGCGTAATGACAGAGACTCTGTTCATGTCAAAGCCAACTTTTTTTAATTCATGTAAGGCATGTTCTACATCTCTACGATTAGAAAATACGCCTACAGCACGTTTATGTACACCTACTACCATTATCTTTTCTCCTCAGCAAAAATCAATTAGTCACTAATTCATAGCTCGTAATAACCCTTATTAATACATGTTTCTATTTCATTTTCATCAATCGGTTGGAATAATTTTTCTCTCTATCATTAGACATAGGTGGTTTTATCTAAAGTCAGTAAAAAAATATCAAGTATAAAATGGTTGTTTGTTTTATAAAAGTTAGAAATTAATTATTCTTCTTCTCAAAAATTTATTTAAATCTTGATACCAAAAATATTGTTTTCTACTGTTTGTTACATTAGCCAAACCGTTTATATGCTGCCATATCCGCAGATACATTTTTATAAAATTTGCTTTTTTATAAAAATATGTTTTTAACAAAAATTTACAAGCGTATATAGATTCTTCTATCTAATAAAAACAATAAAAATATTTATTTACTTAAATACAACTTCTGGCAAAGAAACCTATTACCTAAGAAAGTGCCAACTTATCTAATTAATAATTAAGCTGAGAAATAAGCCATTTTGTAAATGGGTATTCATACCGTTTCTTTGTGAAGGTGCATATATTTTTACCCTGCGATACTTTGGGGGACTACAGACGAGTCTTATTCTGTGCATCTTCAGACAGAATTGGTATTTAGTTGAGTACAAGTGAGAAAATCCTATGTTTCAAAGTGTTTTAACTATTTTTGGATGGAACTGGCTACCTTTTGGATTAGCACCAATAACTTTAGCGCAAGAAGTACTAACGCCAGAAGAAGCATCAGTTCTGTTTTCTGGTCCTAAATTTTTGGTAGCATTGCTGGCTGGAGTTGCGATGGCATTTGCCTTTCAATTGTTATTCACAAACTTTTCAGTCGCTATAGGAATTTCATCTTGGGAAATTGACTCGGATTCTGATGATGAGTCAGAAAGTTTGGGTAGGACAATTCGGAAAGTTCAAGGTAAAGTTGGTGCTTGGGCATTAATAACCGCTAGTATTGCATTATTTATTGCTTGTTTTTTAGCGGTAAAACTTAGCTTAATCGAAAGTGCATTTTTAGGAGCAATTATTGGTGTAGTCATCTGGTCTACCTATTTCTCACTAGTAATTTGGTTGGGTTCCTCAGCAGTAGGTTCTTTAATTGGTTCTATTGCTAATACTGTCACTTCTGGTGTCCAAGCTCTGATGGGTACAGCAACTGCTGGCGTTGGTGCTAATACTGCGAAAAAACAGTTAGTTTCTACCGCTGAAGATATTACAGCCGCAGTTCGCCGGGAATTAACTTCAGGTTTTGATTCTGAAGGGATTAAAAATACACTCCAAAGTTCTTTAGGCTCTCTGCAATTGCCAAAGCTGGATATCAAAGAAGTTCGTAATCAATTTGACCAGCTTCTAAAAGATACTGATTTGCAATCTGTTGCTAATAGTGATTTATTGCAAAACATTAACCGCCAAACATTTGTTGATTTAATCAGTAGCCGTGCAGATTTATCTAAAGAAGATGTCAATCGCATTGCTGACCAATTTGAAGGTGCTTGGCAACAAGCTTTGAATCGCAACAACCCCACAGAGCAAGTAATTAATTTGCTCAAGTCTGCCACTCCTGAAGAACTCAATTCTGAGCAATTAGGTGAACGACTCCAAGAACTGGTTACCGTTGGAGGTGGTAATGGGAACGGTGTAATCAAGCAAGCTATTCGATATGGTTTGAGCGCCGCTGCACCAGCAGTTATGGAACGGGTAAACCTTTCTAATATCGATGTGAATAAAATTACAACTCAGTTGCAAAAGCTAAAAGAAAAAGTTCAAGATGTTGATGTCGATCAAATCACCGAACAATTTCAAAAGTTTAGAGAGCAAGCATCTGAGCAAGTATCTGGAACATTGCCAATATCACTTGAGAACACGATTAAGGCAGATGTAGAAGACTACATATTGCATTCATTTCCTTGGCACTTTAACCGAATTACCCTAGTAGATGAATTTAAAGAAGTCATCTATGACGTAAATGCAGATCCGACCACTGTAAGACGGGAGTTGGAAGAAATCAATCAAGAATATTTTACCAACTTGCTGAAGCAGCGAGATGATCTCAGTGAAGCCAGGGTGAAAGAAATTTCCGATCAAATGGAAAGCGATCGCCTGGAAGTTTTAGAAACTGTCAAACAAGCCGAAACGCGAGAAAAAGGGCAAGATTTCCGCAGCCGTATCGAAGATTATCTCCGTTCGACGGGGAAAGAAGAATTAAATCCTGAAGGTATTGAACGGGACTTTAGCAAGTTACTGGAAGATCCGGAAGCTGGGTTTGAAGATTTAAGTAGCCGCTTCGGACAATTTGACCGCGACACTTTTGTACAATTGCTTCAGCAACGTCAAGATATCAGCGAAGAAGAAGCTAATAATATTGTTAGTCAACTCGAACGCAACCGCGATAATTTCTTGAATCGTGCTAGAGAATTGCAAGAACAAGCAAAAGCGAAAGCTGATGAACTGCGCCAAAGAGTTGAAGATTATCTGCGGAATACTAACAAAGACGAACTCAATCCTGAAGCTATCAAACGTGAGTTTAGAGTTTTGCTAGACGATCCGCAAGCTGGAGTCAGCCTTTTACGATCGCGCCTATCGCAATTTGACCGCGATACTTTTGTCCAATTGCTCAGTCAGCGTCAAGATTTGAGCGAAGAACAGGTAAACCAAGTTCTCGATCAGCTTGAAGCAGTCCGAGATAGTATTTTGCAAGTTCCGCAGCAAGCGAAAGAACAGTACGAAAAAACGACAAAAGCGATCGCAGAATATCTCCGCAATACCAACTTGGAAGAACTTGATCCAGAAGGTATTAGAGGCGATTTGGAAAAATTACTCGATGATCCCAAAGCCGGAGCCTTAGCACTGCGCGATCGCTTATCTCACGTTGATCGAGAAACCTTAGTTAAACTTGTGAGTCAACGGGGAGACTTGAGCCAAGAGCAAGTTAATCAGATCATTGATCGCGCTCAAGATGCGATTGGTGACATTGTGAGAGCGCCAAGACGTTTAGCCAAGCGTACCACTCAAGCAGCTTTAGATTTTGAAGGTAATCTAGAAGAATATCTGCGTAATACCAACAAAGACGAGCTAAATCCCGAAGGAATCAAACGCGATTTGCAATTGCTGCTGTCTTCTCCCCGCGCTGGAATTGGGAATTTAAGCGATCGCGCCTCGAAATTTGACCGTTCGACAATTGTGGCGCTGTTATCCCAACGAGAGGATATTTCAGAAGAGGAAGCTAACCGAATTGTGGATCAAATTGAGTCGGTTCGCAGTTCCATTGTCGAACAATTTCAGCAGATTCAGCAGAGAGTGCAATCATTGCTGGATGGGGTTTTTGCCAAAGTTCGTAACTATCTCAACTCCCTGGATCGTTCAGAACTCAACTATGAAGGGATTAAGCAAGACTTTGCGAAAGTCTTCGACGATCCGCAAGCCGGATTTGAAGCATTGCGCGATCGCCTCAGTCAATTTGATCGTGACACCTTAGTTGCTGTGATCAGTTCTCGTGAGGATATTTCGGAAGCCGATGCTAACCGGATCATCAACCAAATAGAAGCGGCGCGGGATGGCGTACTGCAACGAGCCGAACGCATCCAACAAGAAACCCAAAAACGCCTAAAAGCGATCCAAGAGCAAGCCAAAAAGCAAGCCGAAGAAACCAAGAAAACCGTTGCAAACGCTGCTTGGTGGATATTTGGGACAGCGATCACTTCCCTCGCAGCCAGTGCGATTGCTGGTGCGATCGCCGTGACTGGGATAACTCTACCTGGCTGAAATATCTCCGTTATCGGGAATTTTTAAGAAATACAGAGTGGTATCAATACTGCTCGGGTGAAGCATTTTTAACTCGGAATAGGGTTTGGGAAAAGGTTAAAGGTTAAAGGTTTTTTCTTTTCCCTTTCCCCTTCCCCTTTTCCCCTTAACCGACAAGTATTGAGAGTGGTATTCAGTTTTTACAAATGAATACCACTTTTTTTATGGTTTTTACCCCAATACGCTTGGGTTAAGCGCTACTTGTACAAAATCGTGGGTTTTTGAGACGCGATAAATCGCCGTCT